>JBGSTR010000047.1:0-1864 GCA_041736365.1 Chromatiaceae bacterium
GAAGGGGCCGCTGATCGAGCATTCCGAGCGAGCTCGCTCGGTGCGGCTGCGTTCCAACGCGAAGAGTCGATCAGTAGGGCCAGCTTCTAGATGTGGCGTCGAACCCGCTCCCAAGCCCTCCAGACGCCGTCGCCTGCTCGCCCCAGCCCCAACTCATCGATCCGGCCGAGCGATCGGCGGTACGAGAGCGACAGGCCGCGGTACCGGGTGGGGCTTGAGCTGTGCCTATGCAGTGCGTAATCTGTGCGAATCACTCAGGTGCGACGCCATGGCCGCCTTCTTCGCAGACGTCCTCGAAGCGACGCGGGAACCAGGTACTTCGGGGTTCTCGGTATCGGGCGTCGCCGATATCCTCGGCCTGCAACAGCAGGAGCTGGCCGAGCTGACGGGGGTCCATCGCAATACCCTGCGCGCCCATCCGGAGTCGCCAAGACTGCAATCCGCACTGCGTGACCTGATGCGCGTATTGTCGGCCGCCGCGGCGGTGCATCCAGACCCACAACGCGCCATCTTCCTGATCAAGAACGAACCCATTCCTGCGTTCCGTCACAAGACCCTGATGCAACTGATCCAGGAAGGTCGGACCGAGGATGCAATCCGCTACCTGGAGTCACTCAGCACCGGGTTCGCCGGTTGATCCTCTTCGACCTGCGCCCCGGCACCACGTTGTTCCGGGCGCATACCCCGCAGTGGGCCAGCCAACCCACCAGCGGTGCAGGCGCCGCAATCCGCGGGGACGCTTCAACCGAGAAGGTGTCAAGGCGGATTCCAAGATACGGCTACTGGAGACACTCTTTCATCGAAGCTGGTTGCCGTGACGGTCGCTGACCCCGTTCTCTCGCGAGTCCTTTTGGTCGAGCGCAGCAGGGCCCGTCCGGGCCCCTTGCGATAGGTCCACGACTCACCCGGCGAGAAGCCGCGCGAAATTCTCGAGATGCTCCCGAAGGATGGGATCCTCGACCATCGCGCGGTGCACCGCGCAGAGGAGGTTGCGCTGGCGAAGCTGCGGGAAGACGGTGCGGGCAAAACATTGGACCCACTCCGGCGGGGCGTTTGACGTGAGCCAGCGGAGCGAAGACACGGCGTGGTCGTGCGTCTGCGTGCGCGCGGCGAGCGACATCACGGTCGCGAATCGCAGACGCGTCTCCTCGGGGAAATGCGCGTCGGAGATGCCGCCCAAGATACGCAGGATGCCGGGTTTGTGGGCGATGCTCTCGCGAAAGGTTTTGAACTCGTCGGCGGCTTCGGCGCCGACGGCCGCCGCGCAATCCATACCAGCCTTGTCCAGGGAGTCCGCAATCTCCCAAGAGCGCGGAGTCGGCCACGCATTCCGGTCTTCGCTCATGCGGTACAGAAGGTCCTCGCGATACGCGAGGAAAGCGATCAACTCGTCGGAGAGCCCTTTCCGGATGGAGTACTGGCGGAAGTCGCTCGCGGAGGGTTCGACGCTCACGTGCAGAATCCGATTCGACAGCCCCGGCGGTAGGGGGAAGATGGCCGCCCTGTGTTCCTTCCTGTAGCCCGCCGCCCACACGACCCAGCCGGCAGGGACGATGTAGGAACCGACTCGTCGGTCCACCAGTAGCTGCTGGGCCACGCTCATCGTCGGCGTAGGCGCGACATTGAAGTCGTCGAGCAACAGAATTCCGCGGCCACCGGTCGGAAGGAAGTCCGGGAGCATCCGGGTGAACGTGTGCTTGCGGGGAACAGGGATGCCGCACAGATCGGTGGGCGCGATTTGGCTGAGCCTCAGATCGGTGAGCTCGATGCCTTGTGCCTCGGCGACCTGAGCGACAATGCTCGATTTTCCGACTCCCGTGGGACCCCAAATCATCACGGAGAGGGAGACGTTGCCGATCAGTTT
>JBGSTR010000474.1:0-7192 GCA_041736365.1 Chromatiaceae bacterium
AAGCGTTTCCCGTCCGCGCCAGGGATGGCGCGGCATTTTCGACGGCGCTAAGCCGTTGAAAATGGAGCGGTCCGGGAGTCGCGCCTCTCGGACCGCGAGCTGATTAAATGCCAGGACGGCATTTAATCAGCGTCTCCCTAGAGGGCTCGGGAGGGAGAAGCAGCTCTACAAGCAACGCCGGGGCCCGGTGGCCCCCACCAATAAGAACTTGGAGGAGAGATGATGAGTGTGAAAAACCTCGCTGTGGCGCTAGCGGCAACCCTAGCGGCCGGAACGGCCGGGGCCGCGGACAACATCGAGAAGCTGACGGGCATGAAGACCACAGGTGCCTCGATGCGCATGCAGACGATCGACCAGAGCGGCCCCGCCGCCGATCAGCTGCGCAAGAACCTGGAGGCCATCAAGCTGCCCCCGGGGTTCAAGATCGGGCTTTACGCGGTAGTTCCCGACGCACGTCATATGGCCGTCGCGCCGCAGGGGACCGTAGTGTTTGTCGGCACGCGCAAGGCCGACGTGTGGGCGGTCTCCGATCGCGACCGCAATCGGGTGGCGGACGAGGTCAAGCCTTTCGCCCCCTCGATCGACTTCACCATTCCCAACGGGGTTTGCTTCTCCAAGGACGGCTTCCTGTTCATTGCCGAGCAGAACCGGGTGCTGGTGTTTCCCGCCGCGGAATTCTTCTTCGAGGGGCCGGACGTCGCCGCTGGCGTGGTAGTGCCCCAGGGCAAGCTGATCCCGACCGATGAGGAGAGCTTCAACCACACGGCCCGGGTGTGCCGCATCGGCCCGGACGACAAGCTCTACATCTCCCTGGGGCAACCGCACAACGTCTCCCCCGCCGACCGGGTGGATCTGTACGCGAAGGAAGGCATCGGCGGCATCATACGCATGAACCGCGATGGCTCCGATCGCGAGGTTTACGCGACCGGCATCCGTAATTCCGTCGGCATGGATTTCAATCCGGCCAACGGGGAGCTCTGGTTTACCGACAACCAGGTGGACGGAATGGGCGACGAGATCCCGCCGGGAGAGCTCAACCGGGTTACCGCCAAGGGCCAGCAATTCGGTCACCCGTGGTACGGCGGCGGAAACGTGCGCACGAGCGAGTACAAGGACTCCGACCCGCCGGCGGACATCGTGATGCCGGAAGTCGAGATGGACGCACACGCGGCCGACCTTGGCATGATGTTCTACACCGGCACCATGTTCCCCGCGAAATACCGGGGCGGCATCTTCTCCGCGCAGCACGGCTCATGGAACCGCACTACGCCCGTCGGCGCGCGCGTCATGTTCACCAGCCTGACCCCGGAGGGGGGCGCCGCCGGGACCGAGGTGTTCGCGGAAGGCTGGCTCAACGACGCAACCGGTGAATACTCGGGTCGGCCGGTCGATATCGCGATGCTCAAGGATGGCTCGATCCTGGTTTCGGACGATTTTACCGGAGCCATCTACAGGATCTGGTACGAGGGCTGAGACGCGCCTCCAGCGCGGATGTCCGTCAGCGCGGCGGGCACCCGCGCACCCAACATCGCGAGCATCCCACTGCACGGGTCGATCACGTGAACACCGACCAACCGACACGAAAGACTCTGCGCCTCACCCTGGCCGCCGCCGGGAGCCTGGCCCTGTTCGCGCCGCCCCCGAGCATCGCCGCCGATGTGGATGCGGGCCGCGAGAAGGCAAAAACCTGCGCAATTTGCCACGGCATGGACGGCCTCAGCCGCCGTCCGGACGCCCCGAATATCGCCGGACAGTTGCGCTTCTACATTCGCGAGCAGCTCCAACACTACCGATCCGGCAAGCGTTCTCACGCGGTGATGAGCGTGGTCGCGCGCGACCTCGTCGACGAGGACATCGATAACCTAGCCGCCTATTACTCTGCCATCAGGATCAGTGTCGACTTGCCACCATAAGGCGCAGACGTATGGCGTCAGGCGCTGCATCAGAGTCACGACTTGGGCCTAACCGCCCCTCCTCTCCAAAGATCAGCCCACGAAAAAAGCCCCGCCGAGGCGGGGCTTTCCAGTCGTCGGACGACTGTCGGGAGGGCTTACATCATGCCCATGTCGTCCATGCCGCCGCCCGGCATCGGGCTGGCTTTCTCGTCCTTCGGCAGCTCGGCGACCATGGCCTCGGTGGTGATCATGAGGCCGGCAACCGATGCGGCGTTCTGCAACGCGGAACGTGTGACCTTGGTCGGATCGAGGATACCCATGGCGACCATGTCCCCGTACTCGCCGGTGGCCGCGTTGTAGCCGAAGTTGCCCTCGCCCTCGGCGACCTTGCGCAGCACGACGGAGCCTTCTTCACCGGCGTTGAGGACGATCTGACGCAGCGGCTCTTCCATGGCGCGGCGCGCGATGGCGATGCCGACGTCTTGGTCGTGGTTGGAGCCCGTGAGATCGACCAGCGCACGCAGGGTGCGGACCAGCGCGACACCACCGCCGGGGACGATGCCTTCCTCGACCGCGGCGCGGGTGGCGTGCAGTGCGTCTTCGACCCGCGCCTTCTTCTCCTTCATCTCTACCTCGGTCGCGGCACCGACCTGGATCAGCGCCACGCCGCCGGCCAGCTTGGCCAAACGCTCCTGAAGCTTCTCGCGGTCGTAGTCGGAGGTGGTCTCCTCGATCTGGCTGCGGATCTGCTCGCAACGGCCCTTGATGTCGGACTCGGAGCCGGCGCCGTCGATGATGGTGGACTCTTCCTTGGTGACCTGGACCTTCTTGGCGGTGCCCAGCTCGTTGAGGGTCGCCTTCTCCAGGGACAAACCGACCTCCTCGGAGATGACGGTCGCGCCGGAGAGGATGGCGATGTCCTGCAACATGGCCTTGCGACGGTCGCCGAAGCCCGGGGCCTTGACGGCGCAGACCTTGATGATGCCGCGAATGGTGTTGACCACCAGGGTCGCCAGGGCCTCGCCCTCGACATCCTCGGCGACGATCAGCAGCGGCTTGCCGGACTTGGCAACGGCCTCGAGCACGGGCAGCAGATCGCGGATGTTCGAGATCTTCTTGTCGTGGAGCAGGATGAAGGGCTCTTCAAGCTCGACGTTCTGGCTCTGTTGATTGTTGATGAAGTAGGGGGAGAGGTAGCCGCGATCGAACTGCATGCCCTCGACCACGTCGAGCTCGTTGTGCAGGGACTTGCCCTCCTCGACCGTGATGACACCCTCCTTGCCGACCTTCTCCATTGCCTCGGCAATGATTTTGCCGATGGACTCGTCGGAGTTCGCGGAGATGGTGCCGACCTGGGCGATGGCCTTGCTCTCGGTGCAGGGCTTGGACTGGTTTTTCAGCTCCGCGACCACGACCTCGACGGCCTTGTCGATGCCGCGCTTGAGGTCCATCGGGTTCATGCCCGCGGCTACGGCCTTGAGGCCCTCGCGCAACATCGACTGGGCCAGCACGGTGGCGGTGGTGGTGCCGTCGCCGGCGATGTCGGAGGTGTGGGAGGCGACCTCCTTCAGCATCTGGGCGCCCATGTTCTCGAACTTGTCCTTGAGCTCGATTTCCTTGGCGACCGAAACGCCGTCCTTGGTGACCGTCGGCGCGCCGAAGGACTTCTCCAGAACCACGTTGCGGCCCTTGGGGCCGAGGGTGATCTTGACCGCGTTGGCCAGGATGTTGACACCTTCCATCATACGGGCACGGGCGTCGCCGCCGAACTTAACGTCTTTTGCACTCATGAGAGATCTTCCTCGAAACTGTTTGGATTCTTAGGGGGGGTGAACGCGGGTCGCTAGTCGATCAGTGCTCGATGACGCCCATGATGTCTTCTTCGCGCATCACCAGGTATTCGTTGCCGTCCAGCTTGACCTCGGTCCCGGAGTACTTGCCGAAGAGGATGCGGTCGCCGACCTTGACGTCGAGCGGGCGCTTCTCGCCGTTGTCCAGGATCTTGCCGTTGCCCACGGCGATGACTTCGCCCTGGATCGGCTTCTCGGCCGCCGAATCGGGAATCACGATGCCGCCGGCGGTGGTGCGCTCCTCCTCCATGCGGCGAACAACGACACGGTCGTGCAAGGGACGAATATTCATGTTGGGTCTCCTCGTGGGGTTGGTTCGAGTGTCCACAACGTCGGCCCCACGGCCGGTTGTTAGCACTCACTGAAAACGAGTGCTAATAGTAGAGGCAAATAATGGGCTGTCAAGACATGAAGGCGGCAGGTCGGGCGCATTCCACCGCCAACGGCTGATTTCGCACGCCTCAGCGGTCGAGCGCTCGATCCGCCAGCCGGGCGGGGGACGGCCCCGGGAAGGAGTCGTCCGCCAGGTGCAGAAGGCCAAGTAACGTATTTCGGACCGAATCCGAGCCCATCATCTCCGTGTGGCCCAAGCAGCCAAGGACCGTATTGGCGACCCGAAAGGGCGACCCGGATCCGCGGCCGAGGGCCGAGTCCCAGGTTATCCAACCGTCTCCCGCGCCGACCATGAGGCGAACGTAGTCGACTCCCGGCAGAGACGAGGCGATCTCGCTCGGATCAAAACGAAGCCGCGGGTTGCCGGCGATCGGCTCCTCCAGGAAGCGGGCGGGCGTCGGCCTGCAATCCCCCGCGAACACGTCGTAGGCAACGGGCGAATCAACCGGCTTTGAGATGGCGAGCTGGAACCGCCGGCCGCGCTCCACCAGGCCCAGCTACCCGGCGGCGCGTCGCCGGGTAGCTGGGCGGGTCGAGGCGCAGCCCGTCAGTGAAGACGCGCCGAGCAATCCGCTCAGTCCAGCGGCACATGCTCCACGAAAACGAGTCGCCGGCCGGTCCGCGTCCGCGTCGTGCTGTGCTGGTCCGCCTCGGTGCCGTCGACCGGATATTCCTCGTATTCCGCCACGACCAAACGCAGCCGCCCGGCTGGAGCCTCCGGCACCTCGATCCGACCGTCCCACAGCGGTGGACGCAGCCACACCCGATCGATCAGGCCTTCGGCCAGCACCTTGGCGAAGTCGCGGGACGCCAGCAGGCGATTCGCCCGCAGCTTCTGCTCCGGGAGTGCTTGCGCGAGCGACGGCCGGTGGTCGAAGGGCCGGTGCAGTCCGTTTGGCGATGCGGCGGATGCTGGCTCGCCACTGCCGATGCGGCGCCAACCAAAGTCCTCACCCAGCGACGGCTCCAACCGCTCCAGCCAGACCTCGACGATGGAGGTGGGCGATACCGGAGGGACGACAACGACCTCGCCCGTCAAGGGATTGCGCTCGGAGCGCGGCCGCACTTCGCGCGAGCCGCCGGACTCGCTGTATCCCTGTCCATATACCGTGACTTGGCGAGCCCGGCCCTCGCGTTCCGATCGCACGGTCAGCCAACGGTCGGCGGTCAACTGCATGAAGTCCGCGAGCACCACGTCGGACAGATGCGCACCATCAATCGAGCAAGGCTGGTAGCGCGCCAGTGCGAGACGCACGAACGGCCAGTAGGACGCGCCCGGATTGATCTCGATATCGCAGAACCAGAGCTGCCGTTCGGCATCGTAGAATACATCGTGAGGTGCGATCTCGACCGGCGCTGCGGCGCCCGGCAGCCACAGCCGGGGCTCGAAATCCCCCGGCTGCTGATCCGCTTCGGTAGCCGGGGCCTGCGGCGGCAACCAAGCCCCGGCCGGATCGGGTCGCCAACGCGCCAGCGGAAAGTGGCTTCGGGCTGGCGCCACGCCCGCCACGAACGGGGACTCCCAGATCGGATCGTTGCCCCACTGGGTAACGAATTTCTTATACGGACGGGCGCTCGGCTCCCGCTCGGGGTCGCCGGCGAACTCGGCAGGAGGCAGCACTACGGCCAGCATCTCGCCGTAGCCGGTGAGGTTCCACGGCCGGTCCAGATAGACGCGCAAGCCTCCACCGCGCCGCCAGCTCCGCGCGGTGCCCGCCTCGTCGCGCGAGCGTACCCAGCCAAACGTCGGCACGACATACAACACCTGCGGTGCCGGCGGCGCGGCGGAGCTGGGAATCCAAGCGACGGTCACGGGCCCTTCGACCACCAAGCGATTCTCGACGGCGTGCGGCGCTCCGCCGACCGGATCGGGCTCAAGCAGCAGCGCCGGCGGCAGATACTCGCGATAGCGGCTGGTGGCTTTGAGCCGATACTCGATGCGCCGGTAGCGGGTGTCGTTGAGCTCGTGATACTTCACCGCCACGCGGTCGCGTCGCGGGCTGTTTATGCCGATGGTGTCCGGGCCCGCATCCTCCTCGGCCGGACGCGTGTGCTCGGGATAAGCATCGGGACCCGCCACATAGTCTCGCTCGTCCGTGACCTTGACCTGAAATGCCAGGTCGTCGCGGGCAGCGTCCTGCGGCCCGCTCGTCGTCGCGAGATCCTGCGGCTCGTGCCAGGTTGCGAGCAGGTCCAACCGATCCGTGCTCTTGAGGCTGCAACGCGCCAGGAAGCGCGGGCGCGCGTTCGTCGCCGAAGGCGCGCGATCGATCACCAGCCGATCGATCGCGGGTGCGATCAGTGGCCGCTGCACGGCATGCACCAGCTCGACGTCCTGCCAGGGCGTGAACAACCAGCAGCGCCCATCGAGCGCGGCGTCGCCGATCTTCTGCTGGGTCGCTGCCTGCAACCATTGCCAGACCCCCATGCGTTCGAACAGGTCGCGCTTGGCGATCCGCATGGCCAGACGCAGCGTCGCGCGCTCACCTTTCCCCAGGGGCACGCGCAGCGCGCGTCTGCCCTCGTCGAACGTGGGCTTGGCCTTTGGATCGAGTGCGTCCTCGAACAGCTCGATGCCGAACGGCTGCGCTTCCGGCCAGCGCAATTCGCCGGGATACAGCGGGATGTGGAGGGTTTCGCTGGCTGCGATCCGCGGGTGATCGATGAACCAGGCGGATACCGAGACCGCGAGCGGATCGGGCAGGTAGCTCAGCGCCATGCCCTCGCGCCAGACCGAAAAAGTGGTGGCGACGGGTGTTGCATCCAGCGGACCTTGCAAGTGGATTTGCTCTTCCACCAGCGAAGCCGCGGGATCGTTCGCATCGCGGTCCTTGTCGTGCGCAAGCATGGTGAAGGCGGCGGCGTCCAGCGCGCCGTCCCGATCGAGCTCGCCGTGCAGCTCGGCCTCGCGCACGGTGGATTGCGGGGGTAGGGCCTGACGCCGCGCGATCTGCGTCGCGGGAGCCGGATCGTCGAACACCTCATTGAAGCTGCGGATGGCGAGCCGGTGCATGGACTCGCCTTCCCACGGCCGTTCCGTTTCTGCGTTCTCCG
>JBGSTR010000074.1:0-1507 GCA_041736365.1 Chromatiaceae bacterium
CCTCGCCGCCTTCGAGCAGGGTGACCCGGCGCGACCGCAGCCGCGTCCGGTAGCTCGCCGCCGCGTGGGATCCCATGCCGCATGAAGGATTGTTAATCCGGTGGAAATCCTTCGTCCATGCGTGCGCGGTAACCTAAAGCCGCAACATGAGGTATCGCAATCGCCACGGAGGATTCGCAATGACCCCAGTCGTGAAAACCTTCCTGCTGGTGTCCGCCGCCTACTTGTTGGGCGGACTCCCGGACGGGCTCGCAGACCCCGAAGTGCGAGAGCTGGCCAATCGCGGCGATGCGGTTTACGCGATCGAGGAAGTTGCCGAGGTGGCGCCGCGAGTCGGCGCCGCGGATTCGATTCCCAATCGTTCCGAGGTAGGCGATACCTGATCGTTGCATTTCACTCCATCGGTCCCCCCGACCGAAATACTCCAACCTTGCGCCGGACCGACTCCCCCGGCGCCTTTTTTTTGCGCCTCCGGCACCGCTTTCGCACTCGACATGGCTACCGGCCAAGGCAAACTCTTGCGCCGGCCGATGGATCGATGCGCCCGCCGGGCTGCCAGCCTCCGGAGTCGTACGCATTTCGGTCGCATTCCCGATTGATTTAACCTCAAGAGTCGAGCACGGCTCGCCGCTGCCCGTAATTGCGACCACTAGGTTCTTGATTCGACCTATCGACGCCAACATTCGGCGCACGCGGCAGCCGAGCGGCGGCTCGCCACTTTTCGGAGATACACCATGAGCCTGACGACACGACGACTCGGCAACACGGATCTGGCGATCACGCCGGTCGGCCTCGGGGCCTGGGCGATCGGCGGCGGCGGCTGGTCCTACGGCTGGGGCCCGCAGAACGACGCGGAATCGGTTGCCGCGATCCATCGCGCCGTGGAGCGCGGCGTCAACTGGATCGACACCGCCGCCATCTATGGTCTCGGTCACTCGGAGGAAGTGGTGGGACAAGCCCTGCGCGACATTCCCGCAGCCTCGCGCCCCTATGTGTTCACCAAGTGCGGACTGGTCGCCGACCCCGCGCGACCCTACGAGGACGCGATTCGCACCCTCGCCCCGGATTCGATTCGACGCGAGGTGGAGGCGTCGCTGCGACGCCTGCGCGTAGAGCGCATCGACCTCTACCAGTGCCACTGGCCGGACGGCATCGGCACCCCGATCGAGGACACCTGGGCGGAGATGACGCGTTTGGTCGAGACGGGTAAGGTGCGGGCCATCGGGGTCTCGAACTTCGACGTGCCGTTGCTGGATCGGGCGCAAGCGGTGCACGCGGTGGACTCGCTACAACCGCCCTTCTCGATGATCCGCCGGGACGCGGGCGCCGACGTCGTTCCTTGGGCAGCCGCCCACAATGCGGGTGTCATCGTCTACAGCCCGATGCAGTCCGGAATCCTGACCGACAGCTTCTCCGCGGAGCGCGTCGAGCGCATGGCGGCGGACGACTGGCGGCGGCGCACACCCGGGTTCAGCGAGCCGGAGCTTGGCCGCAATCTCGCCCTGCG
>JBGSTR010000100.1:0-1637 GCA_041736365.1 Chromatiaceae bacterium
GTCCTCGCGGGTGATGCGGCCCGCGGCGAACAGCTCGCGGAACTGCTCGGCGGGCAAGTAGCCGCGGTTGCCGGTGACGCGGCGCGTCTCGGCGAGTGCGGCGGCAAAGTCCAGGTGCTGGAAACCGTGCAGCGTGTTGTGGTGGACGAAGTCCTTGATCGGGGCCTGGCCCGGCAGGACATGCGCCAGATCGGCGAGTGCCTCGCGGATCTGTTGCCGGATATCGCCGCTCGCGACGTTGGCTTCGCTCATTGCCGCGCCTCAGAACCCGGCACTCAAGCGGGTGGCGGTCGCTGCGGTGGCGTGCAGCAGAGGCGCCGGAAAAACGCCGATGAGGATCGTTCCTGCGGTCAGCACCCCGGCGGCGATCAGCTCGGTGCCGCGCAGGTCCGGGACCGAGCGCATCTGCGGCCTCACCGGCCCGGTGAACAGCCGTCCGATGGTGCGCACCGCATAGGCGGCGCTGATCAACACGCCCACGCTCAACAGCAGCATCAGCCAGCCCCATTCCTCGAACCCGCCGATCAGTGTGTGGAGCTCCGCGACGAAGCCCGCCGTTCCCGGCATCCCGACCGCGGCCACGAAGGTGACCACGGTAAAGAAGGCGAACTTGGGCATCACCTGCACCAACGAGCTGTAGTGGCCGATCTCGCGGGTATGGGTACGCTCGTAGAGCAGCCCGATAAGCAGAAACAGCGCGCCCGCGACCAGCCCGTGGGCCACCATCTGCATCACCGCACCGGTGATCCCCACGACGTTCAGGGTGGCGATGCCCACCAGCACCACGCCCATGTGGCTGACCGACGAGTAGGCGATCATCGCCTTCAGATCGGTCTGCCGCCACGCCAGCAGACCACCATAGATCAGACTCAGCAACGCGATACCGACCAGCACCCCCTGCAGGGCGAGCGCCGCGTCGGGCAATAGGTCGACGGCGCGCAACAATCCGTAGGAGCCCATCTTGAGCAGGATGCCGGAGAGCAGAATGCTCACCGGACTGGGGGCCTGAACATGGGCCAGCGGAAGCCAACCGTGGATCGGAAAGATCGGCATCTTGACCCCGAAACCGACCAGGAAACCCAGAAAGATTACAACTTGAGTATCGACCGGCAGTTGGCGAGCGCCCGCGAGCATGTCGTCCATCGCGAAGCTGTGCCCGGGAACGGCGTCGAACAGCAGCAGCAGGGCGATCAGCATAAACACCGAGCCGCCCATGGTGTAGAGCACGAAATTGAGCGCCGCGCCGTGACGGTTCTTCCCCCCCCAGCGGTCGATGAGGAAGAACAGCGGGATCAGGGTCAGCTCCCAGAAGATGTAGAAGAGCGCCCAGTCGCGGGCCATGAAGACCCCGAGCATGGCGCTCTCGAGCACCAGCATCAGCAGATAGTAGCCCTTGACGCGCTCCTTGATGCCCCGCGAGGCCAGGATCGCGACCAGTGCCAGCAGCGTGGCCAACAACACCAACGGCAGCGAGAGACCGTCCACGCCGAGCGCATAGTAGGTGCCCAGGCGCGGGCTCCAGCGCACCTGCTCGGCGAACTGGATACCGCCCACGGCCGGATCGAATCCCACCATCAGCCACCAAGCGGCCACCAGCGCGGCGAGCGCGGCCGCCAAGGCGAGTCCGCGGATCAGCC
>JBGSTR010000110.1:0-3172 GCA_041736365.1 Chromatiaceae bacterium
TGAGGAGTCCCTGTACATCGCGACGATCGTCGACAAGGTCACGATTCTCACGCGTGGAGAGCTGAGCGCGAGCGCGCTCGTTCAGGAGGCCGTCCGTTCCAACCCGAAGATCGAGGTTCACACCGGGATGGACATCGTGGATTTCGAACGCAAGGACGGGCGCCTTGGCGCAGTGATCGCCCGGGAACGCGCTTCGGGACGCGAGCAGCGCTTCGAGCCGGCGGCGGCATTCGTCTTCGTCGGTCTGGATCCGAACACCCAGTTCCTGCGCGGTATCGTCGATCTCGACGAGATGGGGTTCATCCCGACCGACGATTCCTACGCGACCTCTCTTGACCGCGTGTTCGCCGCTGGCGACGTTCGGTCGGGAGCTACAAGGCAGGTCGGTAGCGCCGTCGGCGAAGGCATCGCCGCGCTGCTGTCCGTCCGACGGGTGCTGGAACGCAACCACCTGAAGGCACCGAACGTCGCGGACTAGTTGCTCACGAGCGGGCTGACTTACGTACCGAGCGCGCGGCCCGCGTTTGCGATTCGATCGCACCCCGATTTGGTGCCCGATTTGGTGCCCAAATACCTGGTGACTGTTGGTACTCGTTGGTGACTATTGGGACTCACCGCAGCTCCGGCGTACCAACGAGTCCCAATAGGTACCAATAGTCACAAGCACAATCAGGATTCGAATTCCCTTGGGGGCACCACGTTTCTGCAGGTCAAAGGCCTGAAATTCCCAGTTGCGTGCATATGATCGGGCAGCAAATCATGCCCCTCTGAGAGGCGCACGGAGGATAAAGCTGCAGCTCAGAGACCCTTTCGATCTCATTTCGGCGCCCGGAATTCGGAATCGGTCATCGAAATCGGCTTGTCGCCCGATTTGTCGCCCAAACCTCCCCAAACATGCCCGAGGATGCCGAGCGGCCTCCCCAGGAACGGGCGAATAGTGCCATTTGCCTCGAAGGTTTCCAAAGAGTATTGTGTTTCCTGGTTGGGAAACAGATATGTCGGAGGAAACATGGCTGCTGCCAGTGTTGATGACGAGTATCGAGGTCTGGAGCACGCGCTTCGGGAGATCTTCCCTGGCGCGGCCGTCGAGGTGAGCCCGAGGCAATCGCGAGGCCATGCACTGGCGGCCCGGGCTGACGTGCACCTCGCCAGCGGGCATCTTCATCTCCGGGTCGAGCTGAAGCACGCCTTCAGCCGGGCGCAGCTGATCGACGCTGTCGAGCTGGCGCGCCTTGCCCCGTCGCAGGGCGGCTCCTTGATCCCGATCATCGCCTCGCCGTATTTCAGCCCGGCCAACCAGCAGTTGCTGCGCGACGCGAACGCGGCCTTCATCGACTACGCGGGCAACGCGTGGCTCGTGGCACCGGGGATACATATCGATCGTCGCGGCTTCGCCAACCCAGGTAAGGAAGAGCGCGGGCAGCGCGACATCTTTTCCGACAAGGCGTCTCTCGTTCTTCGTACCCTCCTTGTCGCGCGCGCCCCGATGGGTGTGCGTGAGATAGCGAGCACCGTCGGCTCGAAAGACGAGCGGATCCGGCTCACCCCGGGCCATGTGTCTAAGACGGTCGGGGAGCTCGAGAGGCGCGGCTACGTGTCCAGGAGCGATGAGAAGATCGTGCTTCGCCATGCCGACGAGCTGCTGCGCGACTGGACCTCGGCGTATCGAGGCCGCCGCCGGCCGGTCCCGGCAGGCTATTTCATCCTCGCGCCGAGCGCTGAAGACCTCCTGCCGCGCATCGCCGAGGCGTTCGACGCCAAGCGTGCCGACTACGTCCTCACGGGTCACGCCGGTGCGAGTCTCGTCGACCGCTACACTGCCTTTGACGTCGCAGACGTCTACGTCAGGGAACTCGAAGACGTGGTGCCGGCGCTCGCAGACCTCGGCGCACGGCCAGTCGAGCGCGGCGGCAACGTCAACATCTCGGTGCCCTACTATCGGGAGTCCGCGTTTTACGATCGGCAGATGTCGAAAGGCGGGATCAAAGTGGCCTCCGACCTCCAGCTCTATCTGGATCTGTACGACTATCCCGTCCGTGGCCGGGAGCAGGCCGAGCACCTTTACGGGCGTCGGCTGCGCTCGCTCGTCGAGCGGGATGATCGACCGTGAGCCGACTCGACCCGGTCCTTGCGCGCGGCCTTTCCGCCATCGAGCCCTACCTCGATGTGGTCGTCGTTGCCGGGGGATGGGTGCCGCACATCTACGAACTCCTCTACGATGCCGCCGCGGCCGGTCGATCACCTCGAACCCGCGACATCGATCTCGCCGTGCCCCGTTCGGTGCCTGTCAGGAGCAGAAGCATCGATGAGCTGCTCAAAGGAGCGGACTTCCGCTGTGAGTTCCACTCGCTGGATTCGCCGCCAGTCACGAAGTACGTCGCGACCCAGGGCGATGACGACATAGAGATCGAGTTCATCACCGACGCGCCGGGCGCGTCCGAGGCCGCGATCATGGTGCAGCCGGATCTCACGGCCCAAGAGCTGCACTACGTGGGGCTCCTGCTCGAAAGCCCGTGGCCGGTCGACCTCGCCGGCCTGACCGGCGGAGACGTCGAGCTCACGATCCTCGTTCCGAGGCCCGGCGCCTTCGTCTTCCACAAGTCGCTGGTGTTCAAGAATCGTCGAGACCGGCTCAAAGCGGAGAAGGACCTCTACTACGTCTTCTTTGTGATGGACGCATTCCCGGAGTGGCGAGAGGCGATCGACGCGGAACTCGGGCGCCTCGCCGCGCAGAAGTCGGCATGGTTCAAAAGGAGCCTAAAGAACCTGAACGCGATTTTCGACGGGCCGGAGTCTAGCGGTGTCGATTCGCTTCTCAACCAGAAGCCGCCCACGGCCTTCCCCGGTCTGAGCGACGAGCAGTTCAGGCAGTACGCCTTCTCGGTGATGTCTGGGTTGGTCGCGACGATGGAATCGGCGGTTGACGACTGACCCGACGGGTCGGCGCCGCTCGAGACGGGCCCGCTGCACCTCCGCGGCACTCTCGACTATCAGCCACCGGTGACTCCACGCGGCGCTCACAAATGGATCACGCTCGAGCTAGATGATGTCGCTAACGACTCATGAGGTCCTTCGCATGACACCCCAGATTTGTCGCCCGATTTGTCGCCCAAATACCTGGTGACTGTTGGGACTCGTTGGTACCTATTGGGACTCGCCGCAGCTCCGCTGT
>JBGSTR010000479.1:0-1538 GCA_041736365.1 Chromatiaceae bacterium
CCCGGCTCGCCGGACTCGGCTGCGGCCTTGGCGGCCGCTTCCACCATCATGGTCTTCAGCTCGCCGCTCGCGTGCAGCTCCAACGTGATGTCGCAGCCACCGACCAGCTCGCCGTCGACATAGATCTGAGGGAAGGTCGGCCAGTCGGCGTAGCGCGGCAGGTTCTCGAAGATCTCCGGGTCCTCGAGGACGTTGACGTAGGCGAAAGGCACGCCGCATTCCTGCAGGGCCGCCGACGCACGCATCGAAAAGCCGCACTGCGGGAACTGGGGCGTCCCCTTCATGTAGATCACCACCGGGTTGTCCTTGACCTGGCTGCCGATACGCTCCAATACGTCCATTGCTTAACCTCTGTAACGATTACGTTTTGACGGGGAAAGAGTCGGGCCGCGGCGGGGGTTTTCAAGGATCCGGCTCGGCGGCATCCAGGTTGCGTTGCAGCCACAGCTCCAGCAGGGCGAGGTGCCAAAGCTTGTTTCCCATGATGCGGGTGTGGTGCATGTCGGGCGCATCCAGCAGCCGATCCAGGTATTCCCTGCGATAGATGCCCCGCTCGCGGCTGGCTCGGGACGTCAACAGGTCGCGCATGAAGTCCAGGAACGGGCCGCGTACGTACTTCAGCGCGGGCATGGGGAAATAGCCCTTGGGGCGGTCGATCACCGCGCTTGGGAGCAACCCCCGGGCGAGTGCCTTGAGCGGATACTTGCCGCCGTCGCGGAGCTTCAGTGCCGGCGGGCAGCGTGCGGCCAGCTCCACCAGCTCGTGGTCGAGAAAGGGAACCCTGGCCTCCAGACCCCAAGCCATGGTCATGTTGTCGACGCGCTTGACGGGGTCGTCGACGATCAGGGTCGTGACGTCCAGGCGCAGCACCGCGTCCATGATCTCGTCGGCGTCCGGCTCCTCCAGGCGCTCGGCGATGAATGCGGAGGTATGGTCCGGCCCGGCAAAGCGCTCCGTGACCAGCCGCAAATACTCGTCGTGATCGCGGTCGAAATAGTGCTTGCTGAAGCGTTCGAGACGCGAGCCCTCCTGCTCGGCCTGGATCCGGGGATACCAGAAGTAACCGCCGAAGACCTCGTCCGCCCCCTGACCGGACTGCACCACCTTGATCTCCCGCGCTACCTGCTCGGCGAGCAGGTAGAAGGCGACCGCGTCCTGCCCGAACATCGGCTCGGCCATGGCGTCGACCGCCTCGGGCAGCCGCCACAGCACGTCGGCGTTCGGCACTTGAAATTTACGGTGGCGCGTGGAATAGCGTTCGACGACCAGATCGGAGTAGGCGAACTCGTTCCCGGCCTCTTCCGGCGTGTCCTCGAAGCCGACCGAGAAGGTACGCAAATCCCGAACCCCGGCCTCGGCCAAGAGGGCGACCAGCAGGCTCGAGTCCAGCCCGCCGGAGAGCAGCACGCCCACCGGGACGTCGGCCACCTCGCTGCGTTTCTTCACCGCTTGGCGCAGGCTGTCGTGGATCGCCTCGAGCCATTCGGACTCGCTGCGGGGCGCTTCCGGGCGAGTCGCGCCCAGGCGCCAGTAACGAC
>JBGSTR010000149.1:0-13690 GCA_041736365.1 Chromatiaceae bacterium
CGCCGCCTTCGCCCCGGAGGCGGTCTCGGCGACGGATCTGGCGTGTTGGCGCGCGGCGCTACAGGGCCACGCGGAGCGGACATTCGGGCTGCTGGAGCGACAGATTCCGGAGCTTGCCGATCCCGCTCGCAATGACGCCGAGATGCTGCTCGCGCGGCGCGAGGAACTGATGGCGCGGATCTCCGACCTGCTGCCGAGCGAGCTCGATGCGATGCAGACCCGTTGCCACGGCAACCTGCATCTCGGTCAGATCCTGGTGGCCCACGCGGACGTGGTGATCATCAACTTCGACGGTGGACCGGAGCCGCTGGCTGCGGAATGCCGCGGCAAGCGAACCCCGTTGGTCGACGTCGGAAGCCTGGTGGCCTCTTTCGACGCGGCTGCCCGTGTCGCGCTCGAGCGGATATCGCGCGACCACCCCGCGGAGCGCGATCGGGTCTCGGGGACAGTGTCCCGGTGGACCGCCGAGACGACCGAACGCTTCCTCGATGCCTATCGCGAAGCGGCGTCGGGCTCCCCCGGATACCCCGCGTCCGCCGATGAGGCTCGGGAACTGATCCGTTTGTTTGCGTTGCACTTCGCACTCGATGCGATCGCCTGCGCGGTCGAGAACCGGCCTGAAGGGCTCCGGGTGCACGTCGAGGGGGCGCTGGCGCTTTTGGACCAAGCAGCACGCTTTTAGCGAGTTTATTGGCTTTTGTATGTCGTTCTTCGAGGCCAACGTCGGGTGCCGTTTGTCAACGGTTGGCGCCTCGTTGGGGTTCGCTTTGCTCACCCGCAACCTACGTTCGAGGCTTAGGCGCCCTCCTTCTCCTGCCTTTTGGCTGCCGTTCGGTGGCTTTCACACGGCGGCGGTGGTATTCACCGCCGATTCCGGTCGGACATTTGAGCGCGAACCCCTCAATCCAGGAAAAAAATATCTATCTTGCTGATAAGAAAATGATTTCTCGCATCCTGATTAAGTGGCATCCCGTTTGCTGAGGTCGATCTCAAGGGGCGACACCGGCGATGACCACAACCGCGACGGGTTCGGCTCCCAAGGCCCCGGACAACCGCTCGCGGTACCGGTGATCCGACCACTCAGGAGTGTAATCAGTGACAACATCCAATGGTTCAAAACAGCCGCCGGCCGGGGAGAACGCGGCCGTCCAAGATCGCCGGGCCGAAGTCGGTGATCCGACCGGCCCGGCACGGGTTCTCGACCCGACTCGCAGATCCCGAATCGCAACGGCCGTGCGCACCTTGCGCGGCCGGCGCGCGTGAGGTGCGCCATGAGAATCGCTCAGGTTGCCCCACTCGCCGAAAGCTGCCCGCCACTCCAATATGGTGGAACGGAGCGGGTCGTATCGTATCTGACCGAGGAGCTGGTGGCGCGAGGACACGAGGTCGTGCTGTTCGCCTCCGGTGACTCGATCACCGACGCCAAGCTCATCCCACCCACGCCGGTCGCCCTACGCCGAGCCGAAGGGCAACCGGATCAACTCGCCTACATGACGATCCAGCTTGCCCAGGTCGCACGCTCCGCCGTACCGTTCGACGTCGTTCATTTTCACTGGGATTATCTGCACTTCCCGCTATTCGCCGGAACCGGGCAGGCCACGGTAACGACCTTTCACGGCCGACTGGATCTGCCGCACTTCCCGCCACTGGTGGGTGCGTTCCCCAACATGCCGCTGGTCTCGATCTCGAACTCGCAACGGCGGCCGATCCCCAACGCAAACTGGCACGCCACCATCTATCATGGGTTGCCCACCGATTTGCTGCCCTTCGGCGAAGGCAGCGGCGGATACCTGGCGTTCGTGGGCCGGATCTCACCGGAGAAGCGTGTCGACCGAGCGATTGAGATTGCGCGCCGGGTCGGTATGCCTCTGCGCATCGGCGCGAAGGTGGATCGAGCGGATCAGGCCTATTTCGAAGGGGAGATCCGACCGCTGATTGAGCGCTCGCCATTCGTGGAGTTTCTCGGAGAGGTCGACGACCGCGGCAAGGCGGAGCTTCTGGGCGGGGCCGCCGCCATGTTGTTCCCAATCGATTGGCCGGAGCCCTTCGGTCTGGTGATGATCGAGGCAATGGCGACCGGTACGCCGGTGGTTGCATTCGATCATGGCTCGGTCCCGGAGGTTCTCGACCACGGACGAACCGGATTCGTGGTGAACACCATGGACGACGCGGTGGAGGCGACACAAGCGGCGATGCGGTTGGATCGGCGCGCAATCCGCGGGATCTTCGAAGAGCGTTTCTCGGTGCGTCGAATGGTCGATGACCACGAGACGCTCTACCGGCGGCTGGTTACCGAGCGACAACCGTCGTTTGCGCTCGGTGCCCAGTCCTAATGGTGGGCGAGGGCCTCGAAGAAGATGCCTACGGCGCGGAGGACGCCGAGTATCGAGTGATCGATGACTCGGTGACGGAAACCGAGCCGCAGGTGCTTAAGGTTGGCGACCAGTTCGCGGTGTTCGACCGCTGGGGCGACATCCTGCCGACCGACCCCGCCGCCAAGGGACTCTTTCGGCGCGATACCCGATACCTGTCGCGTTGGGAGCTGCGACTCTTCGGTGTCCGGCCGCTCCTGCTGAGCGCGGGCAACCCGGACGCCACGACCCTGACCACCGACCTTGCCAACCCGGATTGCCGGGTTGGCGACGAGTGGATTCAGCACAACACGCTGCACCTCTCGCGGACGAAGTTCATGAGCGGTGCTGCGTGCCTGGAGCGAATTCGGATCCGCAACTATTCGTTGGCTCGAAAGCGAGTGTCCTTGACCCTGTGCTTCGAGGCCGATTTCAAGGACATCTTCGAGGTGCGTGGTCATCCGCGCGCGGCACGCGGTGTAGGAGAGGTGGCTCACGAGGCCGATCGAATCCGTTTCGAGTACCGTGCCCGCGACGGGGTGTGCTCCGCGACGACTGTATGTTTCCACCCGATCCCCCAGACGCTCGGCGAGGGCATTGCCTGCTTCGAGCTCGATCTGGACGCGAAGGGGACGGCCGAGATCTTGGTCGAGGTCTGTTGCGACGCAAGCCCGCTATTGGACGCCGGGGACGGGTTCTCGGCCCTGCACGAGCACCAGCGAGCGATGCGCCGCGAGCAGTCTGCCGGCGCGGCCGTCATCGGTTGCTCCGATCCCTTGCTCGCGGGCATGCTCCATCAGGCGCGCGGCGATCTCTACCTGCTCACCACGCAAACCGAGCACGGTGCTTATCCCTATGCCGGCGTTCCCTGGTTCAGCGCCATCTTCGGCCGCGACGGAATCATTGCGGCATTGCTCGCCGGTTGGATCGATCCCGCCATGCAACGCGGCGTAATCCGCGTGCTGGCCGCGACCCAAGCGCGAGCGCTCGACCCGGCGTTTGACGCCGAGCCGGGCAAAATCGTCCACGAGATCCGACACGGCGAGATGGCGCGCATGCGCGAGGTGCCGTTTTCCGGCTATTACGGCACCGTCGATGCGACCCCGTTGTTCATCGTCCTGGTCGGCACCTATGTGCGCCAGACGGGCGACCTTCAGACGCTGCGCGAGGTGTGGCCAAACCTGGAGCTGGCCAACACCTGGATCGATCGTTATGGCGACCTCGACGGCGACGGCTTCGTCGAATACCAGGCCCACACCAAGAACGGCTTGGCCAACCAGGGATGGAAGGACTCCAACGATTCGATCTCGCACGCCGACGGAACGCTGGCCGAGGGACCGATCGCCTTGTGCGAGGTCCAGGCCTATGTCCACCTCGCCAAGCAGGAGCTCGCCGCGCTGGCTCGGCTGGTCGGCCGGCCCGACCTCGCGACCAACCTGGAGCGCCAGGCGGACGACCTGCGCCGACGCTTCGACGAGGCCTTCTGGCTTGAGGACCTCGGAACCTACGCGCTGGCCCTGGACGGGCGAAAGCAGCCGTGCCGGGCGGCCTCATCCAACGCCGGCCACGCCTTGTTCGGCGGGATCGCACTCGAGGAGCGCGCCGGGCGCGTCGGCGCGTCCCTGCTCTCGGAAACGGGATTTTGTGACTGGGGCGTGCGCACCCTCGCCAGCGATGCCGCACGCTACAATCCCATGTCCTACCATAACGGCTCGGTGTGGCCGCACGACAACGCGCTGATCGCCCTGGGGCTCGCGCGCTACGGCCTCAAAGACGGTACCGTGCGCATCCTCCGCGCACTCTATGAGGCGTCGTTGCACATGAATCTGCAGCGACTCCCGGAGCTGATGTGCGGTTTCGCCCGCTCCTCGCCCGGCGACGGTCCCACTCCCTATCCGGTGGCCTGCTCGCCTCAGGCCTGGTCGAGCGCCGCCATGTTGGGGACGCTGAAGGCCGGGCTCGGCCTGAATTTCGACGCCCACAACCGAACCCTTCTACTCGACCGTCCCGCGCTGCCGCTGTTCATCGATTCGATGACCTTCGAGCGCCTGTCCATCGCGAATGGATCGATCGATCTGGAGCTTCACCAACACGGTGGCGCGGTCGCCGCGCACGTGCGCCGGCGCAGCGGCGATATCGACGTCGTGGTGGTGCACTGATCGATCCGCCGCCATCTCGCGGCTGTCACCCGACCCGCTCGTTACCCCCGGCCCCGCGGTGGTTTCCACCCGCTTGCGGGTGCCTAGGACCGCGCGAGAACGTTGGGCCAGACGGCGATCGCCTCTCCTCCGCCGATCGGGTCGCTTGGCGCGATCTCTGCACGAACGGACGGTAGCTTCAGCCATCGTTTTTTCATCAGACCCATGAGGAAGCCAACATGCGTCGTGATCTTGCCCTGATGATGACCGCCGCCGCACTCGCGCTGGCCGGATGCTCCGAGACGGCCCAGCTACCGGTATCCGCCGGAACCGGACCGGACCCGCAGCTCCCGCCGCCGGACAAGTCGCTCATTCCCACCGTCAATATCGCACCGGCGCGCGGCTGGCCGGAGGGAGTGCGACCGCAATCCGCCGAGGGCACGACCGTGCAAGCGTTCGCCGGGGATCTCGATCACCCGCGTTGGATCTATGTTTTGCCCAACGGCGACGTCTTGGTGGCCGAGACCAATGGGCCGCCACGCCCGGAGGACCGCACCGGAATCAAGGGCTGGGTCATGAGCAAGGTGATGAAACGCGCCGGGGCCGGAGTGCCCAGCGCGGACCGCATCACGCTGCTGCGGGACGCGAACGGGGACGGGGTAGCCGAGACGCGCTCGGTATTTCTCGACGGGCTCCATTCGCCGTTCGGGATGGAGTTGGTGGGCGACGCACTCTATGTCGCCAACACGGATGCGGTGGTCAGCTTCCCCTATCGCGAAGGCGAAACCGAGATCAACGCGGAGCCCTCGGTGGTCGTTGAGCTTCCCGCCGGACCGATCAACCATCATTGGACCAAGAACATCATCGCCGCCGAAGACGGACGCACCCTCTACGCCACTGTCGGCTCCAACAGCAATGTCGCCGAGAACGGAATTGACGCGGAGCAGGGTCGCGCCGCCATCTGGGAGGTGGACGCAAACACCGGCGAGCACCGCATCTTCGCCTCTGGACTGCGCAATCCAAACGGTATGGCTTGGGAGCCGGAGACCAAGGCGTTGTGGACGGTGGTCAACGAGCGCGATGAGCTGGGCAGCGATCTGGTGCCGGATTACCTGACTTCGGTGCGCGACGGCGGCTTCTACGGCTGGCCCTACAGCTACTATGGACAGCATGTCGATGAGCGCGTGACCCCGCCGCGTCCGGAGCTCGTTGCCGAGGCCATCGTTCCGGATTATGCGCTCGGACCGCACACCGCTTCGCTGGGGCTCGCCGCCTCGCAAGGCACGAGTCTTCCGGCGCGGTTTGCCGACGGGATGTTCATCGGCCAGCACGGCTCGTGGAATCGCAAGCCGTTTAGTGGCTACAAGGTCATCTTCGTACCCTTCGACGGCGGCAAGCCGTCCGGCCCTCCCGAGGACGTGCTCACCGGCTTCGTAGCGGACGACGGGGATGCCTACGGCCGGCCCGTTGGCGTCGCACTCGACAAGCAGGGCGCGCTGCTGGTCGCCGACGACGTGGGCAACAGGATCTGGCGCGTCAGCGCGGCCGAGCCCGCGGCGCGCGGCCGGTGAGAGGATCACCCCGGGATGGCGATCGGGCACCGGCGAGTCGTCGGTCTGCCCGTGTGCGTCACGGCTGCTCGTAGGGTATTTCCTCTCACACGAAACTTGGGGCATATCCCGCAACACCACCGAGCGAAGACTCGGACGCGGGTAGGTCAGCAACCCCTTGCAAGTCCGCCCGCTACGGACAGGAAAAACCGGCGGGCGTTCAGTCAAAGGAAACCATGTTCTGCTGAAACACGCTTTTGCCGTACGCGGCAAAGGGGTCGGGGTCGTTTGTTCCGAAAAAGAGGAGGGGAGTCATGAACCACGCGAGATCCGGCTGGGCGGGGGGCGTTTTCGCCAGCCTGCTCATGGCGGCGTTCGTTATCGGCGGACCTGCCCACGCCGCGAGCCAGCCCGCGCCGACCTATGTCGGCGCGAATACGTGCGGGACCTGTCACTTGGGTGAGCACGAGGGCTGGATCCAGACCGCACATCGACAGATCGTGATGCCCGGGTCGAGCGAGGGTAGCTACATCAACGACGCCGACGGTTCGGGTCGATCCGACTTTTTCGATCCGGGGTTGATTCCGGTGACCAGCCTTCCCGGAGGCGAGGCGTTCGATCAATTCGGTGCCAATGCCCCCGAGCTGGGGAGGAACAACAACATCGGGGCGTTCGTCAAGATCGGTCAGACCCTGGCGACTCGCGCAGGTCCTCGATGATCTGTACGGCAGCGTCACGATCCATCCTCGACAGGGCGTTGCCGATCTCCAGCAGAACGGCATCGGTGACGACAATCTGCTGGCCATCGAACTGTTCCGAAAGCGCCAAAGCCTCGGCATGATGCTGATCGTTCTCGTTGACCAGGGCGAGAATGTAGCCGGTGTCGACAAAGACGGACTCAGGCATCCCTTTCGCCGACGACGTAGGCGTCATGATTGGTCGAGAGGTCCGCTGGCCCTCGGGTCTTCACCCGTCGCAGACGCGCAAAGATCGTCTCGTTGCCATCGGTGTCCTGTGGCTCGGCATCGACCAGAACGACACGCACCTTCTTGCCATCCAAGACGCGGCGATGCTCTGGCGGAATGTCGAGAACGCCGTCGTGGGCTACGGCCTGAAATTCGATTGCATTCATCGTTTTGGATAACCTGTCCTGTAGAGAGTCTCGCGAGCTTTGAGGGCGCATGCCGCGCCTGGGCCCTTTAGCTGCGTGCCATGTCGAGCTTCGCATCGTGCCGGATCCGTTTGACGATGTCCCCGACGACACCGCGCCCGGTCTGGGCGCCGATACGTCGTTGGATCTCACGCACGCTTAGATCCGTTGTTCTCGCCAGTTCTTCGACCTTTGCGCCGACCGTTACCGGTGTTCGCGGTCGACCCAGGTGCTTTCCGCGAGCCCTTGAGGCCTTCATCCCGGCCGAAACGCGCTCACTTATCAGCGAGGATTCTAGCTCCGCCATGGCGCCGATGAGCGTGAACATCGCCTTGCCCATGGGCGAGGTGGTGTCGATCTGGTCTTGGACGCTCACGAACCGGATGCCGAGGTGATTGAACTCCTCCAGTGCGCTCAGCAGGTGCTTGGTTGATCGCGCGAAGCGATCGAATGCCCACACCAGAACGCAGTCGAAGGCGCGATTACGCGCATCCCGCATCAGGGCATCGAGCTGCGGACGTCCCTGGCGCCGACCCGATACCGCCACGTCCAAGTAGTCCCGCACGACCTCCAACTCGGCGCGCTCGGCGTAGGCTCGCAGCCCGTCGGACTGAAGATCCGGCTTCTGATCCGCCGTCGAGACCCGGAGGTAGAGCGCGGCGCGGTTCGTCTGAGGCATCTCTAACTGGATCGCACGTCCGACAATGTATACCTTTTCGGTCAGCCAGACTCCGCCATCCGGGCCTGGTAAATCAAGCACTTCTTGCCCGTCGCGGCAAACCCATTTTCGGACACTTCTCGGCACATCGATATGGCTGCGATCGACAGAACCGCGTATCCACGCCTCGGAACTCAGCTCACGGCCAAGGAACTGGATGCCGACTACGCTTTGGGCGACGAGGAGCGCCTCTTCGTGCGCCGCCACGCCCACGGGGATGCCGGCCGATTATCGCTGGCGATCCTGCTGAAGACGCGGCATCGACTGGGATACTTCGTCGCGCTCTCCGATGTTCCCGACCGAATTCGTCGCCATGTCGCCGGCATGCTCGGTCTTTCCGAGCAGACGCCACTAGTGGATGAGGTCGGACGCCCAGCGACGGCGCATCGCTACCGTGATGTCATTCGGGACTGGTTGGGGAGCCGCCCCTTCTCGCATGGTGGCCGGAAGATCGTGATCGGCGTCGTCCCCCGCGCGGCGCAGACCATGAGTGATCCCGCGGACCTGATCAGCGCGTCGGTCGGGGCGCTAATCAAAGAGCGGATCGAGCTGCCCGCATACAGCACCCTTGATCGCCTGGTCGGCTCGCTGCGACAGGAGATTCACGAGGAACTGTACGCGGGCATCGGTGCTGCCTTGAACGAATCGCAGCGCAGCCTCCTCGACGCCCTGCTCGATCAGCCCGCAGGCGCACAGCCGAACACTTTCTCGCGGCTGAAGCAGAATCCTGGGCCCCCCACCCTGAAGCACCTGCGCGAGTGGACCGAACGGCTTGCCGAGCTTGATGCCATCCTCGATCCGCGACCGCTCCTCGCCGGTATCCCGCACACCAAGGTCCGTCAGTTCGCGGCCGAAGCCGCGGCCCTGGAAACCGGCGACCTGCGCGATGTTTGCCGGCCGGGCCGACGGCACACCTTGTTGCTCTGCCTATTACACCAGACTCAGTCCGAGACCCGCGACCAACTCGTCGAGATGTTCATCCGGCGACTGCGACGGACCCGGAGCAAGGCCATGGAGCGCTTGATCGAAATGCAGGCCAACCAACGCGAGATCGAGGAAGCGCTGCTCGGGGTCTTAGGGCAGGTCCTGCAACATGCCAGCACCGACGGCGATGACCGGGACCTGGGCCGCAACGTCCGCCAACTGCTCGCCGAGCGTGGCGGCGTCGATGTCCTCGACGCGCAGTTCCATGCGGTGACCGCCTTCCACAACGACAACTATCTGCCGTTGATGTGGCCGATCCACAGCGTCCACCGCAGCGCCCTGTTCCGCTTGCTCGATTTGCTGCAGTTGGCGTCATCGACCAGGGACATGCGCTCTTAGACACCCTGGCCGTTGTCCGGCAGCACCAGCATAGTCGGCGTGATGCACTGAGCGTCTCCCTGGACCTGGGATTCGCATCCCAGCGTTGGCAGGCCTATGTCCGCGAACGCGTGGACGGCGAGATGCTGCTCGGTCGCCGGGCCTTTGGACTCTGCGTCTTCATGCACCTGGCCGAGGCTCTGCAAAGTGGCGATGTGTTCGTTGCCGGCTCCGGAGCTTACGCAGATTACCGCACCCAGCTCTTGCCCTGGGACGACTGCGCCCAGCGGCTCATCGACTATGGCACCGCTGTTGGCCTACCCAGCAATGCCTCGGAGTTCATCGCGGAGCTTCGCGACCAACTGACCCGGCTTGCCGTGCAGGCGGACGCGGGCTTCCCAGACAACGGCGCGTTGACCATCGATGCGGATGGGACACCCCATTTGATCCGGCAGCCACCCCAGCGTCTACCGGATGGGCTCTACGCCTTCGAGGAAGCGGTCCGGACGCGCATGCCGGAGCGCCATTTGCTCGATGTCCTCAAACACGCCCAGCATTGGTCATCGTTTACACGTCACTTCGGTCCGTTGTCCGGGTCGGACACCAAGCTCGACGACGCCACCAAGCGATATCTGTTTGCTGTTTTCGGCTTCGGCTGCAACCTGGGGGTAAGCCAGACCGCGCGTCATGCACCCGAGAGCATCAACCGACACTCCATGCGGCGGATCAATGCCCAACATGTCAACGTCGAGAAGCTCGAGCCGCACTGAAGGACATCATCCACGAGTATGCCCGCTTCGATTTGCCGCACCTCTGGGGACGCCCCAACGTTGCGATCGCCGATGGGACGGACATTGAGCTGCTGGAGAACAACCTGCTGGGCGAGCAGCACATCCGTTACGGCCGTTACGGCGGCATCGCCTACCATCACATCTCGGCGACCTACATCGCCCTGTTCAGCAACTTCATTGCCTGTGGTGTCTGGGAGGCAGTCTACATCCTCGACGGGCTGCTACAGAACCGTTCCGATTTCGTCGCCGACACCGTGCATGCCGACACCCACGGGCAGAGCGAGCCGGTGTTCGGCCTGGCGTACCTGCTCGGCATCGAACTCTTGCCGCGTATGCGGACCTGGAACGACGCCGTGTTCTACCGACCGGACAAAACAGTTCGGTACCGGCACATCGACGCGCTGTTCTCCAAGACCGTCGACTGGGTGCTCATCGAGACCCACTGGCAGGACATGAGCGATCCGGCTAGGAATTGGCTGCGGTCAGCTCTTCGCGGAGGACGCGACGTAGCGTGCTCTCCAGGTCAGCGCCACTCTGGCGCGCGATGTGCTCGCGCAGGGCCTCGTTGATCAGCGTTTGGTAGTTGCCCCCGCCGTGCACGCGATCGCGGAACCAGTCGAGGATGTCCCGATCGAGCCGGATGGTGATTCGCTCCTTCGCCGACTTGACGATGGCGCCGCGCTTGCTCTCGGAGAAGTCGCACTCGTCGCGCATAGTTCAGCCCTGCTGGTAATGTTGGCGCTCGGCCGTCGTGGCCGAGCGCGCCGAGATAATGCGGATGGTGAAGCTCGTCGGGCTAGGTGTAGACGACCACCAGGACGCGCCCAAAGGCGTCGACCCCGGTCACGACGAAGCGCTGCTCGGCATGATGGTCAGGATCGGCCATGGTGCAGGCGAGGTCGTCGTGGAAAACTTCCACGGTATCGGCGAAATCGATGCCGTGCTTGTGCGGTTCGTCCGGCGCTTGGCCTCGTCCCACTCGAACTCGATGCCCATGCCACCCACTGTATGCACAATCGACCGACATTTCCAGGCAGGCGCACGTCAGGCAGTAGGAAAAGGAATCGGGGGCTTTACTGATCAGCAGGCCACGGCGCACAGCCTCAGTCACGGACGCAACCGGACATTTCCAACTTGCGCCCGAGCGGACATCTGAAACCTGCGTTGACAGCTCCATGCAACACCTCCCGGGCCATTGGGCCAGGGTGAATAAATCATGCGCCTCTGCCGCAAGATGTCGCTCGCCGTCGCGTCGCTTCATCGACGACGGGTGCTTTGACACCCCGGCGGCGCGCATACCGGAGCGATCCTGACAGCGCGCCTTGGGCTCGATGCGATGGAGTGCCGTTCGCTGGATCGCGCACCGTCGGCGCTACGCCTGGGGGGGGCCAGCGGGCATTGTCAACTTGACGAGGCGGGGTCGGACTTGGTCCATGAGCACCAACGGCCCCAACGATCGCGGGTATCGGTACCCGCCTCAGATCATCAGCAACGTCGTTTGGCTCAACCATCGGATCTGCCTGAGCCTGCGTGATGTCGAGGTCCTGGTTGCCGAGCGAGGAATCGCTGTCTCCTGCGAGACCGTGAGGCAGTGTTGCCGCAAGTTTGGACCAGCGTCGGCAAGAGCAGCGAAACGCCGCACCGGCCGACTGGGGGAGACCTGGTATCTGGACGAAGTGTTCGTCACGATCAAGGGGCGGCGCCATTACGTCTGGCGTGCCGTGGATCGGGACGGCGATACCCTGGATATTCTGGTGCAGTCCAGGCGCAACCAGCGCGCCGCGGAACGCTTCTTCCGCAAGTTGCTGAAAGGGGAGGGCGCGTCCCCGCGTCAACTGGTCACCGACAAGCTCCCCAGTTATTCGGCGGCACGGCGCACCAGGATGCCTTCAGTGCCGCACGTCACGGCGCGACGTGCCAACCACCGGGCCGAGGCTTCACATCAGCCGACCCGTGCGCGCGAGCGCCAGATGCGGGGCTTTAAGTCGCCCGGTCAAGCGCGCGCTTTCTGGCCGCGCACGCGGTGGTCGGAAATCTATTCCGGCTGGGTAGGCACTTGACGACCGCAGTCCACTATCGCGAGCTTCGGCTGCGAGCCTTCTTGGGTTGGCGGCAGGTGACGTGCGCCTGTTGAACGGGGAATGGTTTGAACAAAGGCGATCGATTGAGATCGAGTACCTAAGTTGACAACGCCGCTGCGAGTACTACCGGATCGGCCGGAGCAAGGGGGCCGCACTGCTGTTTGATCGGGAAGACAAGGCCCGTATCGGTGAGATCCTGAGCGAGGAGGGGATTGACCCTCGCACCGACCCCGCCGCATGGATCGGATCAGCCGTGCGCAAGCCCTGCAACTGGGTCCTGACGAGAAGTTCGCCGCAACTCCGGTGAAGCGCGAGCGGGTCGCAGTGAAGGCGCTGCCCGGGAATCCCCTGCGCATCGACGGCCAGGCGCTGATTCTCCCGCCTGCGTGCCATCTCGACGTGGAGGGTTCGACGGCCGCCGGTTTGCTCGCCCACGAAACCGTCCTTCTGATCGAGAACTGGGAGTCCTTTAATCGCGTCCACGACACCGGAATCAACCTGTCCGATGCAGGGGAGAACCCACTGGTGGTCTGGCGAGGGGATCAATCCGACACCCGCACGGATCATGCCCTCGCACTCCTTCGGGCACTGCGTGTTCCCGTATGGGCATTCGTGGACTTCGACCCCGCCGGACTCCTGATCGCCCACGGAATCCCCGGCCTCGCCGGTATCATTGCACCCGAGCTTGACCGACTGGAGCAGGACCTGGCGTACGGTCTGCCCGAGCGTTATCAGGCACAGATTCACATGGCCGCCGCGACGCTGGACGCCAGCACCAACGAGCCGGTGCGTCGGCTCTGGGACATCGTACGCCGCCACGGCAAGGCATTGCCGCTGGAACGCTACTTGGTTCCGTGGCAGCAGCAGGCCCGGCGGCCAACCGCCGCTGGGTAGCGCGCGGCCTCGCTGTCCACCGCGCGAGCCTTGTGCTTGTCCGATCCAATCGGACCAAGCCGTCCGGCACGCGGCCGCGATTGGCAGCTGCTCCGAGCGAGTGACACGCCCCAGCGCATACCGATCTGCGTCGTTTCCACCAGCCAGCGCAGCCGCACCCCGCGGCTCGACCAACTATCGCTCGAACGGCCGGGGCGGAACCGGGATCGCCGGAGTCCGATGTCGATTACGACGGTCATCGGCTTAGCCGAGCGTCAACACCACCCTGCCGCGCGAGGTCGCCTCGCACCCCGGTGACATCCGTCGTCGGGGGCTCTTTCACGGGTGTTCTCCAGCCGTGGTCACCCATCTTTATTACTTGTATCGAACGCCAGCTCCAAAGGCGCGGCTCGGGCGCATGTGGAAGGGGTGCCGAGCCGATCGTGCCGTTCCCGGCGCTCAAATGGCAAAAAAGGCCCTTTTTAGGGCCGCATTAAAACCTGAGCGGCCTTTCCGTCTACATACATGGGAGCCTCGTTCAGCAACCTTTGGATTACGCGCAATGACACCCAGTGCAGCAATCGACTATCTCCGCAAACTGATCGGCAACGTCTCCCTCTCCGTGATGATTTGGGGTCCCACGGGAGTCGGAAAATCGAGCATTGTCGCTCAGGTCGCCGAGGCACAAGGCATCGAGCTCACCGATCTGAGGCTCAGCCAAATCGCGCCCACCGAT
>JBGSTR010000151.1:0-4132 GCA_041736365.1 Chromatiaceae bacterium
GATCCCGCTGGCGCTGGCGGTCGGTCAGCCGGGCAGCGAGATCCAGGCCCCGATGGCGATGGTCATCCTCTACGGGCTGCTCACCTCGACGGCGCTCAACATGATCGTCGTGCCGGCGCTCTACCTGCGCTTTGGGCAGCTCGAGTCGAGCGCACGGGTCGTGCGCGATCCCTTCGGCACAGGACTGGAAGGGCTTCAGGGTGAGCCGGCTCAAGTCCGGCCGGCACCGGAAGCGGGGGCCTCGTGAAGGCACCGGGCAAGGGGTTCTCACACCGCGGGGGGCGTGTTGCTGGCAGAAACAACGACCGGGGCGCGCGCAAAGTTTGCAAACGGATTGTCGGGCTGTTCGCAAGCCATCCCTGTCGAAAGCGATCGTGCTAGCGCGATCCGCGTCACATCGAGACGACCACGGCAGCGATGCCTCCTGAGGAGAAAGGCAATCAATGATGTCCGACCGATCTCAATGCTCTTGGCATTGGGCGGTGCTCGCCGGGCTGGCCACTGTTGCGCTAGCATTGAATCCCAATAGCCGCGCTGTCGTAGCCGAAGCGAAGCAGCCGCTCGCGATCAGCATCGAGGTGGTCACGCCGGGATCGATCGTGCAGCGCCTGGCGCAGCGGGAGCCTCGAACCGAACCACACCGCCCAGCAGCCCCCTCTGTCCTGGGGTGCGGTCCACGACTACCGGATCGCCGCCGTAGCTGGAGTGTCCGCTTTCCGTGGCACTGGTCCGCCCATTCTGGCGCGGACCAGCGACCGCAAAGCGACAGGTTTGTCGAGCACTTGATCCCCAGCGACCGCAACCAGCGTGGACCTGCCCCTCAGCTCCAGAGGGTGAGTGTCCGGACCTGGCCGTTACCTGCCCCCGAGGGCAATCAGGCACTGGGGCTGCAGCACGCTTGGGCGCTGCGTCGTGCGTCCACAGGACCAAGTGGTCGCATGCCCGTGTGACAACCTTCCGCAAGAAACGAAAGGGCTCGCCAGTTGCGCGGTCCGCTACCAGCAGCGGACACCAAGGGCAATGCTCAGGCTACCTGTCCCCGTTGGTGGGTAGTGCGACGGCCAGGCTCGGGTCTGATCAGGAAACGTGTAAATTTCTGCACGCTCGGCCGGCGACGAGCTACTCTCCGACCTCGCGCAGGAGTCGCTGCACGATCTCGTCGGAGGCGTAGAGCCCGGTTTCCCGTAGCCTCTTGATGGTTGGTCCTGCGCGATCGATCAGTCCCGCGACCTTCGCTCGGCCCACGATCCCCAAGGTTCCGATGATCGCAAGCCCCATGGCCTTCGCGCAGCGTCGGGCCTGCAAGTCATCGATTACTACCCGGTCTGCGGAATGTGTAACGGCGTGGCTGATGACTTGGGTCTCACCAGCACCGAGGTCCCAACTGAGGATGTTCGCTGGCGGGATTTCGTCGTCTACGACGATTGCAGACTCGAGTGCCGTCAATGTTTGGACCGAGCGCTCACCGTCTGGTTTGGCGCTGACCTCTCGGATCACGGATCTGGGCACGGCGATCTGCTCCGCCAAGGCTCCGAGCAGCTGGATCTGATCGACCTTGCCGAGCAAGATCAGCGGTGAAGCGTTGATGACCCAGCGACTATGAGCCACGGATCTCGCCAGCGAGCTCGTCTGCCGTGACTTGGCAGGCCGGGACCTTGCGGCGGCGGAGCTCCTCCAAGAATTCCGCTCGGGTCAGCTCGGCGAGCTCGGCCGCCTTTCCCTGCGAGACGATCCCTTGTGCGTACCACTGGACCGCTGCGGCGATGCGCATCTCTTGCGCAAACTCTCCGGGCGCCAAGCGCAATGCGCCGAAGACCGACGCATCGAAGTCGAAGGTGATCGTAGTTGTCATCGCTTCGCTCTCGGTTGTTACTGGTTCGGGTTGCGGAGTCAAGATCCTGGATTCGGGGCTGGTCCGTGCACGACGCGTTGCACGGTGCTGACGCCGATGCTCAGCTCGGTGGCGATCTTCATGATGCCCTTGCCTTGTCGACGCGCCGCTCGGATACGGTCCTCGACCACAGCGGGCGTGCGAGGCCGACCGAGGATCTTACCCTGCGCCCGTGCGCGTTCGAGACCGGCGCGAACCCGCTCGCGAATCATCGCCCGTTCGAAGTCAGCGAATACGCCGCACATCTGGAACATGGCCTTGCCGGCGGCGGTCGTGGTGTCGATGCCTTGTTGGTGCAGGTACAGATCGACGCCCTTGGCCCGAATGTCGGACAACAGCGCCACGAGTTGTTGCAGCGATCATCCCAGCCGATCCACCGACCAGGCCATCACCAGATCGATCTCTCTCCGGACGATGGCGTCGTAGAGCCGGTCGTAACCCGGCCGCCGATTGCGTCCCTTGGCGCCACTGATACCGTGGTCGATGTGCTCGGCGGCGAAATGCCAGTCCATGCGCTCGGCAACGGCCCGCAACTCTCGGAGTTGGTTGTCCGGCGTTTGTTCGCCGGTCGAGACGCGCGCGTAGATAGCCACCTGCTTCGTCATCGTTCTGAGCATATACGAAAGACAGTTGATTTTGGCACCCTCGGCGGCCCTCGCGTAAGCCCCTGAAATGCTGAGGCGCAGATCGGCCGATTTCGCTGAAGTTTTCCGTACCTTAGACCCGAGGGCTCAGCACCAATGGCTTCGATCGAGCGCACAGCCTATCCCCAGTTCTCCCTCCAGCTCAGCGACCACGAACTCGATGCCCGCTTCGGTCCGACCGGTGAAGAAATCGAGCTGACGATTCGGGAGAGTCAGGGCGATGAGGCGCGGCTGACGTTTCTCGTCATGCTCAAGTCCCGCCAACAGCTCGGCTACTTCCCGTTGCTGGACGAGGTGCCCGAGCAGATCGTCGCGTTCTTGCGCCCGGCCTTGAATATCCCTACTTCCGCGGGCCTGATCGATGGCCGGGTCAAGTCGCACACGCTGTCCCGGTATCGCGGCCCCATTGGTGCTTATCTGGGCGTCCGTCGCTCCGGCGATGGCGGTGAAGCTGTGGTCACTCGCGCGATCCGCGCTGCGGCGCTGACCATGAGTCATCCGGCAGATCTGATCAACCTCGCGATCGAGACATTGATCAAGGCGAACGTGGAGCTGCCAGCGTTCAGCGCGCTCGACCGTGTTGTCGGGCATCTGCGTCAGGAGGTCCATGCCGTACTCTATCACTCGATTACCACGGGACTCACCCACGAGCAGTGCGCGGCCCTCGACATGCTCCTCGTTGTGCCGCCGGGGGAGAGCGTCTCGCCCATGGCGCGCTTCAAGGAGTCGCCGGGGCCGGCAACCTTGCAGCACATCCGTCAATGGACTGAGCGCTTGGCGGAGCTGGACGCGATCATCGATCCCACACCATTTATCGAGGGCGCCGCCCATACCAAGATCCGGCAGTTCGCTGCCGAGGCCGCCCGAATGCAGATCGGCGACCTGCGCGATCTGGCCCAGCCCGGCAAACGCCATACGCTGCTCTTGTGCTTCCTGTTCCAAACCCAGGCCGGGACACGGGAAGAGCTCGCGGAGATGTTCCTGCGCCGAATACGCAAAACCCGCCACGCCGCCAAGGAACGGTTACGAGCCCTTCGGGAACGACATCAATCCATGGAAGAATCACTGATCGGGGTCCTCGGACAGGTTGTTTCTCAAGCAAAGGACGATTGCAGCGATCATGATCTGGGGCGCCGCGTCCGGCAGGTCCTCGACGCCGAAGGTGGCGTTGGGCTGCTCGGTGCCCAGGTCGAATCGGTCTCCGCGTACCACCAGGGCAACTACCTGCCGCTGCTCTGGCAGTTCCACGCCGACCATCGGTCGGTGCTCTTCCGTGTGCTGGAGCTGATCGGGCTGGCCCCTACGACGCAGGACAGCGCCTTGATCAAGGCCTGGCGATACGTCCTTCAACATCGTCGCACCCGCCGAGCCACACTGCCCCGGGAGATCGACCTCGGCTTCTTGTCGGATGGCTCTCTGCGTGAGCGCCCACTTCGCCCGCCCACGAAGCTGACATAAACTGATCGGCAACGTCTCCCTCTCCGTGATGATTTGGGGTCCCACGGGAGTCGGAAAATCGAGCATTGTCGCTCAGGTCGCCGAGGCACAAGGCATCGAGCTCACCGATCTGAGGCTCAGCCAAATCGCGCCCACCGAT
>JBGSTR010000173.1:0-1877 GCA_041736365.1 Chromatiaceae bacterium
ACGCCGACCCAAGGACTGTGCCTGGCTGTCGAGTGCGTTGGCGACCTCGCGGCGCGCCCCGCGCTGCCCGGGCAGCCACATCGGCAGGTCGACCATGGCCTCCGCCTCGTAGGCGCCGTCGTCTCGATTGAAGCGGTCGGAAAGATACTTGACCCGCAGATCCGGGTCCCGTGCCACCAGACTGCCGGCCTGCTTACGCACCGCGTCTTTTTCCTGGCGGAGCGCCTCGACGCGCGGTTGCTGGGCCGCCACCTGGAGCGCCGCCGATACGGCCTCGCCCAGCGTTGCGGCTTCGGCGTGATTCACCCCGAGCAACCACGCAAACAGCAGCATGGCGACGACCCCGCGGTTGCCCCTAGACGTTCTATTTTGGTCCCGGCTCGGCATGGGCGGATCATATCAGGAAAAGCTTAAATTCGCCTTAGCGTGGACCACCTAGGTGCGAATTTTCGGCCGCGGAGAGGGGCTCAAAACCGGCTCGAGCAGGCGAGTCGACAGCCAGGATTTTCGACCCGATTACGCCGCGGTCGTGTGCGACCGATCCGGGTCGGCAACGGGCAGTCTTCCGCGAGAGGTTCGGCACAAGGCGGTGTTGAGCGGGGTGATCGGAACGCGGCCAACACGCGGGCCGCCGCCCCGCCGGCCAACACATCTCAACGGGCGAGCAGGTGCTATCCGACCGCGTCTGGCCTTCCCGCAAGGGTGATTCCGGGCATCGACATTGCGAACGATCCACCGTTTTGAAGCACTTTTCCCCCGCCTTGCCGTTGTGCGGGGACGGTGAGAAGGAGTAATGTGCCCCATGCGGTACGCGGAGCGGAATGCGCCTACGGCGGCAAGCTCCGACCGCTGAATCGGCCATCGACGCCGGATCTGCTCTAAGCATCCGGTCGGCCACCTAAAACCACAGATCATTCACCCGAAGTGCCTCCATATCGATGTACGGCCAATTCTATGGACTGACCGACGAGCCTTTTCGCCTCAGCCCAGACGCCCGCTTCTGCTTTCAGCACCGCAGTTTTTCCCGTGCGAAGTCGTATTTCCATTACGCCTTGGGACACCGCGAAGGCTTCGTCCTGGTCACGGGTCAGCCGGGAACCGGAAAGACCACGCTCATAGACACCCTGTTGGGCGAGCTCGACCGGTCGCGAATCCTGTCGGTGCGAATCGAAAGCGCACAAGTCCAAGGCGACGACCTGGTGCGACGCGTGGCCTACGCGTTCGGCTTGAGCGGCGAGGGCCTCGACAAGGCCACCCTGCTTCACAATCTGGAACGCTACCTGGCGGATCGAGTCAAGGACGGCGGAACCGCGCTGTTGGTGGTCGACGAGGCGCAGACGCTGCCGCCCAGCGCGCTCGAAGAGCTGCGCCTGATCACCAACATTCGGCCGTTCGGGCACCCGGTCATCCAAATTTTCCTGGTCGGACAAGAGGCCTTGCGCGAACGCATCCTCTCGCCCGAGCTGGAGCAGCTGCATCAGCGCATTCTTTGTGCGTGCCATCTGGATCCTCTTTCGCTTGTCGAAACGCGCGACTACATCGAGCATCGTCTCCAGTGCGCCGGCTGGACCGGTGATCCCGTCATCGAGGCGGGCGCGGTTCGAGTGATTCATGGCGCAAGCGGGGGAATACCGCGGCTGATCAACAAATTCGCCGACCGGTTGTTGCTGCACGGCAGCCTCGAAGAGCTTCACAAGCTGGGCTCCGACGACGCGCATACGGTCATGGAAGAGCTCAGCGACGAGCTCCTGCTCAACGTAGCGGCAGAAACCGAGGCGGAGCGGACACGCCCGGCGGACGATGAGCAGATTACGCCCATCGACTTCGCGCGCGGCCCCACCGCGAAACCGCGCGTGAAAGCGACGAGCGGCGGCACC
>JBGSTR010000193.1:0-3945 GCA_041736365.1 Chromatiaceae bacterium
GGTCCGTCGCGGCGCCGCCCACTTCGACCTGGGTTGCGCCCCCTGCCACGGTGCGCCCGGGAGGGAGCCGCCCGTCATTCCGGCCCGGATGACCCCACCTCCGCCAGATCTGGCCCCGAAGATCGAGCACTGGAAGCCGGCGGAGCTGTTCTGGATCGTCAAGCACGGGATCAAGCTCACCGGCATGCCCGCGTGGCCGGCCCAAGGTCGAGACGACGAGGTCTGGTCGGTGGTGGCCTTCCTGCTGACGCTGCCCGAACTGGGGCCGGCAGAGTATCGCCGTCAGGCGTGGGGAACGCCGGTACGCCCCGACGCCCGGCCCGTCGCGGGTCTAGGTGATCGACAGGAGATCGCGCGGACCCTGGAGGTTTGCGGGCGCTGCCACGCGCTGGGTTCCACGGATGTCCCCAGCGACGCCTTTCCCCGCCTCGCCGGCCAGCAACAAGCCTATCTACGTGCGACCCTGATCGCCTACGCGCGCGGCACCCGCCCAAGCGGCATCATGCAGCCCATCGCCGCCGCGCTGGACGCGGATCAATTGGAAGCGCTCGCGGAATGGCTCGCCGTGCTGGAGCCGACGCCAGGCGCACGAAGCCCCATTGATGAGGAGACCCTAAGGCGTGGGGAGCGGATTGCCCGGCAGGGCGAGCCGGGGCGCGACGTACCCTCCTGCGTCCACTGTCACGGTCCGCTCGACGCGCCGCGTAACCCACACTACCCTCTCCTTGCCGGCCAACCCGCGGGCTTCCTGGAGCAACAACTCAAACTGTTTCGATCCGGCGAGCGTGGTGGCGGGCCACACGCCTCCATCATGCACACGGCCATCGGCCGCATGACCGATGCGCAGATGCGCGACGCCTCGCTCTACTACGCCTCGCTGGATCCGCATGAGCGCTCCGCGAGCCGTTGACCTCAGTCCCCCGCCTCCTCGCGCTCCTGCGCCTCGCGCTGCGCCTGACGCGTCACCGCTTCTCGATGCTCCCCCTCGGCGGTCCAATCGGACTTGCGCTCGTCCACCGCCTTGAGCGCGTCGATATGGCCGTAGAGGATCACGGTGTCCTCGGGCTCGATGCGGGTCGTCTTCGCCGGCGTGCCGCGGAAGGCGCCGTCGGCACGCTGAATCGCCAACACCAACACCCCCTCCTCGCGCAGGCAGCTCTCTTCCAGCGTCTTGTTGGCGAGCCAATGAGAGGGCGGAACCAGCGTCTCGACGATGCGGTACTCGCCGGACAGCCCAAGTAAATTGGCGAAGTCGCGCACTTCCAGCGAGGTGTAGCGCCGCAGCGCACGATCGGTGATCCGGGTCAGACGGCGATCGACCCAATCGCTGGTGGCAACCGTCCACAGCACCACCAAGGCGGCGACCAGCAACAGGACCTTGAGCCAAAGGTTGTCCGCGTCCTCCTGCCCGACGAAGGCAAGAATCAGGGACGACACCGCGGTGATGATGCCCGCGTTGCCGACCAGCATCAGCAGCATCAGGATGCGTCGGCGCACCGGATGGTTGACCACCCGCTCCGACTCCGACGTGGTGAAACCCGCCCCGGTCAGCGCCGAGCGCGCTTGAAAACGCGCGACCTCGGTCGACAGGCCGGTGTGGCTAAGCGCCACCGTTGCGATGCGCGTAATGAGAAAAGACAGTGCCAGAACCACGATCAATGAAATTATCGCGAGCATCTTGCCGACCTCCTGAATCGACTGCACCCCGAGCCGAAGTGGCCGTCACGTCGGTGCATACCGGCCGTGTGACGCACCGGGTGTGCCAACTGGCACGTCCATTGCCCCCTTCGAGAGAACAACAAGAACGAGGCACGGGCATACGGCCGCGCCGACAAACCAAAGGGGAATGCCATGAGCTGGATCGATCACTGGTCGCTGACCGCGACCGCGGCGCTGTTTGTCGCAAGCGCGCTGGTCATACTCTTCGCCGGGGTGCGCATGAGCCGCGTATCGGATCAGCTCGCGGATGCGACCGGCATGGGCGAGGCATTGTTCGGTGCGGCCTTGCTCGGCGGCAGCACCTCGTTGCCGGGCATCGTTGCCTCGGTGACGGCCGCCGCCAACGGGCTCCCGGAGCTGGCGGTCAGCAACGCCGTCGGTGGAATTGCCGCGCAGACCACGTTTCTGGTGTTGGCGGACATGACGCATCGCGGGGTCAATCTGGAGCATGCGGCGGCGTCGGTCGAGAACCTGGTAAACGCGGCGATGCTGTGCGCCTTGCTGTCGCTCGTCCTGCTGGCGGAGGCCGGTCCGCAATGGACCTGGCTGGGGGTTCATCCCATGTCGCTGGTGCTGTTCGGCGGCTACGCCCTCGGCCTGAGACTCGCGACGCAAGCAAAGGGCCGACCAAGCTGGGATGCGCAGAAGACCCGCGAGACCATTACGGACGAGCCCGATCCGGAGAATCTGGAGCGCTCCAACCTCGGCAAGTTGTGGGGTCGATTCGCGCTATTGGCGGTCACGGTGGCCGTCGCCGGGTACCTCATCGGCTCGGCCGGCATCGGCTTGGTGAGATCCACCGGGCTCTCCCAGTCACTGGTCGGCGGGCTGTTCACGGCCGTCGCGACCTCACTCCCGGAGCTGGTGACCTGTATCGCCGCGGTACGCCAAGGCGCTCTTACGCTCGCGGTGGGTGTCATCATCGGCGGCAATACCTTCGACGTGCTGTTCATTGCATTCGCCGACGTCGCCTACCGCGATGGGTCCATCTATCACGCCATCACCGCCCAGCCGCGTTTTATCATCGCCCTGACCATCGTGCTCACCAGCGTACTGCTGCTCGGTTTGATACGGCGCGAAAAACGCGGGATCGGCAACGTCGGGTTTGAGGGGGTTCTGGTCCTATCGTTCTATCTGATCGGATTCGCGCTGCTGAGTCTGGGACTAATTGGCGATTGACCGGGTCCGTAGGTCCGCAGGATGGGTAGAACGGCCCCGCCGCGGCGTTCTTCGATGGCAGCGAGCGCCGATCGGCCGTGAAACCCATCGACGCGGGCGCGGACTGGACGCTAATCGATGGGTTTCGCTTCGCTCTACCCATCCTACGACTACTACCTGATGGCGATTGACCGCCAGCGCGCTCAATCGTCTCCAAAAGGCAGGCCGACTGTCCGCTGAAGCTCGCCTAGAACCTCCATCCATGCCTGCTCGCCGGGCGCCTCCCGGCGCATCTCGGCGAGCAGCCGATAGATGTGCCGGTCTTCCTCCAATCCGCCCACGGCCTCCGTGTAGTCGCCGAATTCACTGCGTACCGCGAGACCGTAAAGCTGCTCCTCGTTCGGAACTTCGACTCCGAGCTCCCCGAACAGCTCTTCATAGAGGGCCTTGCGCCGCGCGTCGGCGTCGCCGGTAAGCCACCCAAATCGATTGTTTGCCGATTGGCGATCGTCGGGCGACCAATTGCAGAGTTTCATTTCCAAGTCTTCCCTTTCAAGTCGGCGGACGTTTGATCATCGTTGCGTGCTACCACTGCGGCGGACCCTCGCCGGAAGCCCCACGACGTACATCAACAAACGTGCCAAGCCATACGCCCGTCCGTATTCGGGTGTGACGCCCGTAATCGACGGGAGCACCGGGCCGGTGCTGGTACGGTGTAATTCCACCACCGGTGGGTGGAATCGCACCATCCGTACGATCACTGAAGCCCCAAAAAAAGATCTCGTTTTAAGGGGCATAGACGCAGTCGCGGGACCCGGTACGTCCGAACGGTGATCCGGCGACCGGCGGTCGTCGTTGGTACAGCGATTGCGTTTGGGCAGAGAAGGCTAAAGGAGAACACCCAACAATGCCCGAGACGCCGGCAACACAGGTTTCATACGAACGCCCCGACCTGAGAACGGGCCGTATCCGCGACGCGGCCTCTCGCGCATGAACGCCGCCACGCGTGCCACCATCGGAATCCTGCGCAAGCTGCGGCGCGGGCTGCAAGTCGCTGCCGCGCCCATC
>JBGSTR010000261.1:0-9496 GCA_041736365.1 Chromatiaceae bacterium
TCGCGCGGCATGGCGGGAGGCCAAGCGCTCGACCTTGCCGCAGCGGGCGCGCTTCCGGATGTGGCCATGTTGGAGCGCCTGCACATTCAAAAGACCGGGGCGCTGATTCGCGTCTCCGCACGCATGGCGGTTCTTGCGCACGGGGACCTCGACCCGGATCTCGCCGAGCGGCTCGACCGCTACGCGAAGTGCGTCGGCTTGGCATTTCAAATACAGGATGATGTGCTGGACGTCGAAGGGAATACCCAGCTGACGGGGAAGACCGGTGGACGGGATCAAGCACTCGCCAAGGCGACCTACCCCGCCGTCGTGGGCTTGGCGGAGGCCAAGGAGATGGCCGACACCCTCATTGCGGACGCGTTGGCCGCGCTCTCGGTCTTCACCCCCAGCGCCGACCCGCTGCGCTGGTTCGCCGCGGCCCTGATCGGACGGGAATTTTGAATCGTCCCAATAATCGGACCCGATCGATTTGCCTGCAATCGACCCAAGTCCCATACTGAGCTGTTTTTTCCAACCGAAGATTCACAAAAACCGGACATTTCTCCGGTTTGTCTTGTCGGCACGAGCCACCAGCTTGACCGACAGGCTTGAAGTGACGATCCGCCGAGGAAGCCGACCCATGGAGCGAGCGCTCGAATCCCCCTGTTGCACTCCCGAGCTTGCCGATGGCACCGCCATCGCCGATGTTCAGGGAAGCGCCGACACCCGCCGCATTGCGATCGACAAGGTCGGCATCAAGGACATTCGCCATCCCGTGCGGGTTCGCGATCGCGGCGGTATCGAGCAGCACACGGTTGCCACCTTCAACATGTACGTGTACCTGCCGCACAGCTTCAAGGGCACGCACATGTCGCGGTTTGTGCAGATTCTAAACAATCACGAGCGCGAGATCAGCGTCGGATCGTTCAAAGACATGCTGGTCGAGATGTCGCAGCGGTTGGAATCCGAGGCCGGCCACATCGAGATGCGCTTCCCGTTTTTCGTCAACAAAAAGGCACCGGTCACCGGAGTTGAGAGTCTGCTCGACTACGACGTGTCCTTTATCGGCGAGATTCGCGACGGTCATCCCACGCTGTACATACGTGTCGTGGTCCCAGTGACCAGCCTGTGCCCCTGCTCCAAGGAGATCTCTTCCTACGGTGCGCACAACCAACGCTCCCATGTGACGGTGCAGGTGCGCAGCCGCGGCTTTATCTGGATCGAGGAGATTATCGATCTAGTCGAGCGGGAGGCATCCTCTGAGCTGTTTGGGCTGCTGAAGCGACCCGACGAGAAATACGTGACGGAACGCGCTTACAACAATCCCAAGTTCGTCGAGGACATGGTGCGCGACGTGGCGGCCCGCTTGAACAAGGACGAGCGCATCTCTGCTTATGTGGTGGAATCGGAGAACTTCGAGTCGATCCACAACCACTCGGCGTATGCCTTGATCGAACGCGACAAGGAGGCGGAAGCCCGCATCGCGGAGGCGTCGCTCTAGGGAGACGCTGATTAAATGCCGTCCCGGCATTTGATCAGCTCGCGGTCCGAGCGGCGCGACTCGGCACACCTTCCTATGGTTTGAAGACGAGCTCCGCGGGCGCGATCAGCTCGTTGAACTGCTCGCACCAAACGACCACCGACCCGAAATCGCCGGGATCCACGCCAGTTGGGAGTGGATAGTTCTGCTCGCCCGAGAAACCCTTGAGTGGCCCCAGGTCCACGAACATGGTCTCCTCGACTCGCGTATCGGCGTCGATACCGACCCGGGGCACCAAATACAGGTGGTACTTCGGCCCGGGCCCGACCGCGAAGTCCCCGCCGAGCTGCACGCCGTCCGCGAAGACGCTCACCGACCCGGCTCCGTAGCGCGCCGGATCGGACGGCACCACATGGACGAAGGTTCCGGTGGCCCGGATCTCCCGTGCCGCGGGATCGAGCGCCTTCTCGCTCACGGCACCGGGCGCGGCGAGATGGGGCTGGAGCAGCAGAGCGACGGCGAAACCGGCCGCGGCGCCGACGAGTAATCCGATGACCAGGCGATTCATCGCTCGCGCGGCGCAAGGCCGCTAGGCAACTGCCGGGCGCACATGGCTGTACTTCGCGTGGTCAGTGTCCACCACCCTTCAACGCGGAGGCCATGCCCTCGACCGTATCCTTGGCGTCGCCGAACACCAGTGACGTGTTGTCCTGATAGAAGAGCAGATTATCGACGCCCGAATACCCGGGACGCATCGAGCGCTTGAGGAAGTAGACCTGCCGGGCCTTGCCCGCCTCCAGGATCGGCATGCCGTAGATCGGGCTCGACGGATCCTCCTTCGCGGCTGGATTGACCACATCGTTCGCCCCGACGATCAATACCACGTCGGCGGTCGGAAACTCCGAGTTGATCTCGTCCATTTCCACGACCTGCTCGTAGGGGATGTCGGCCTCGGCCAAGAGCACGGTCATGTGTCCCGGCATGCGCCCGGCCACCGGATGGATCGCGAATTTCACCTCGACCCCGCGCGCCTCGAGCAACTGCATCAGCTCCTTCAGCGCGTGTTGAGCCTGGGCGACGGCCATGCCGTAGCCAGGGACGATGATGACCTTGCCCGCATCCTCCATCCAATAGACGACATCCTCGATAGCGGCGGACTTGACGCCCTTCTCTGCCGCCTGGGCGCCCGCCTGGTCGCCGCCGCTGCTGCTATCCGAGCCAAATCCGCCGAACACCACATTCACGATCGAGCGGTTCATAGCGCGGCACATGATGAAGGAGAGGATTGCGCCGGAGAAACCGACCAGGGCACCGACGATGATCAACAGATTATTGTGCAGGGTGAAGCCGGTCGCCGCCGCGGCCCATCCCGAATAGCTGTTGAGCATCGAGATGATGACCGGCATATCCGCGCCGCCGATGGGAATGATCAGGGTGACCCCGAGGGCGAATGACGCCAGCGTCATCAGTCCGAGCGACACCGCGCTGCCGGTCATCGCGAAATGGATGCCGAAGCCGACCGCGGCCAGCGAAATCAACGCATTCAGCAGATGCTGGCCGGTGAAACGTACCGGCTTGCCGCTGATCAGCCCCTGGAGCTTGCCGAAGGCCACCACCGATCCGGTGCAGGTGATGGCGCCGATGATGACCCCCGCGGAGAGCTCACCCATCAACACGGGGTTCAAGGCGTCGATCGCACGTTTGTTGAAGAACGTGCCGAGCGCCACGAGCACCGCCGCCATACCGACAAAGCTATGTAGGGCTGCCACCAACTGCGGCATTGCGGTCATCCGAATGCGCAGCGCGACGACGATTCCGATCACCGCCCCGATGGCAATCGCGATAAAGATGAGTCCGTAGGAGCGAACCTCGCCACCCAGCAGCGTTGCCGCCACGGCGATGACCATGCCGATCATGCCGTAGAAGTTGCTGCGCCGCGCCGATGCGGGGTGGGTCAGCCCCTTAAGGGCGAAGATGAACAGGATCGCGGCGGCGAGATAGGCAATGGCCTGGGTGTTGGATGAGAGCTGCATCAGGTCTGCCCTTATTTCTTCTTCTTGAACATGGAGAGCATCCGGTGGGTCACCAGAAACCCGCCGAATACGTTGATCGAGGCCAGCAGCACGGCGAAGAAGCCGATGACCTCGGCCGTGGTACCGGCCTGCTCGGCGCCGGTGACCAGCAGCGCGCCGACGATGACGATTCCGGAGATCGCGTTGGTCAATGCCACCAGCGGCGTATGCAGCGAGGGCGTCACCCCCCAGATCACCCAGTAGCCGATGAAACAGGCGAGGACGAAAACGTAGAGTGCAACGATGGAGGGGTCGAGTGCCTCAGTCATGTGCGCGTCTCCGATGGCGTTCGGTGTGTGGTTCAGCGGTGGGCACACCGCCGCGGGCCGGGGCTGCGATGTTTACGATCTTCTCAGCATCGCGGCCGTGATGTCGTCGGCGGCGAGGTCCTTCAGCACCGGCCCCGATTCGCCGGGCTCGATCATGATATCGAGCAGATTCAGCAAATTGCGTCCATAGAACGCACTCGCATCGGCAGGGACCATGGCCGGGTAGTTGGTGAAGCCGACAATGCGGACGCCGTGCCGCTCGACGACCTGATCCGCCTCGGTCAGGGGACAATTGCCCCCGTTGGCGGCAGCCAGGTCCACGATCACCGAACCGGGCCGCATGCGCTTGACCACCTCCTCGGTGATCAACACCGGCGCCGGGCGGCAGGGAATCAGCGCGGTCGTGATGATTACGTGCGCCTTTGCGAGCTCGTCGGCGAGCGCCGCCTGCTGGCGGGCCTTGGCCTCGTCGGAAAGCTCTTTTGCATAACCGCCCTCGCCCGCCCCGCTCTCACCCAGATCGAGATCGATCGGCTTGGCGCCGAGGGAGAGGATCTGATCGCGAGTCTCGGGCCGCACGTCGTACGCATGGACATCCGCCCCGAGTCGGCGTGCGGTTGCGATCGCCTGCAGCCCCGCCACGCCGGCACCGAGCACCACCAGGCGCGCAGGCTTGGCGGATCCCGCGGAGGTCATCATCATGGGCAGGAACCGGCCGTATTGCGCCGCCGCCTCCAGCGTCGCGCGGTAGCCGGCGATGTTGCTCTGGGACGAGAGTGCATCCATCGACTGGGCGCGGGAGGTGCGCGGCATGCGCTCCATGGCCATGACCCGGATGCCCTTCTCCAGCATCGAGTCGACGAGCGCATCCTCTCCGCAGCTCTCGAGCAGGCCGATGAAGATGCCGTCGGGTCGCATGGCGACCACGTCGTCGGCGTCGGGTCTGCGCACCCTGAGCAGGATGTCCACGTCGTAGGCACCGGCCCGGTCGGTCAGCTGCGCCCCGACCTCGGTGTATACCGCGTCCGGATAGCCCGCCCGCGCCCCGGCGCCGGATTCGACGAGAACCTCCAGCCCCTTGCCTACCAGCTTCTTGATCGCCTCGGGCGTCGAGGCGACTCGCGTCTCCCCGGGCAGCGTTTCGAGAGGGATACCGACTTTCATCACTAGGCGTTGCCTTTAGCGGTCCGGCCGCGCGCGGCGGCAAAAACTCGCGGCATTATCGGGGTCGCCCAACATCACCGCAACCACCTCGGCCACGGCTTGCGGCGCGCCACCGTTCAAACAAACGTTTTCGGCTTAATCAACGGCATATTTCAGGTACTTCACGATATGCGATGAAATCTCCTCGATCGACTGGCTGGTGGTGTTCAGCACGGGGATCTGTAGACGTTTGAAGATTGCCTGGGCGCACCGGATATCCGTCTGGCAACGCTCAAACGAGGCGTAGGCGCTGCCGGGGAATCGTTCATCGCGAATGAGCTTGAGCCTTGAGGGCTCGATTGTCAGTGCGAATAACTTGGCGCGGCAGTCCCAAAGCAGCTGGGGCAGGTCGCCGCGAGAGAAATCCTCGTCCGTGACCGGGTAGTTGGCCGAGCGCAAGGCGTAGTGCATCGCCAGATAAAGGCAGGTGGGTGTCTTTCCCGAACGCGATACCCCGGTGAGAACCACGTCCGCGTGGTGGAAATTCTCCGGGCGCATGCCGTCGTCGTTGGCCATCGCAAAGTTGATCGCTTCGATGCGCTTCGTATAGGAGCTCTGCTTCGTGATGGCATGGCTGCGGCCGGCCTTTCGGCTGGGAGGGACCCCGAGCTCGGCGGACAACGGTTCGATGAAGCTTTCGAAAAGCTCCACATAGAAGCAGTCGCCACTCTTGAGAATCTCGCGGATCGCGTTGTCCAGCATGGTGCCGAAGACCAGGGGGCGCACGCCGTCGCGATCCTTGGCCTCGTGCATGCGCTCGGTCAGTGCCTTCGCCCGCTGGGGGGTGTTGATGTAAGGCATGTAGACCTGCTCGAAGTCCATGGTGTCGAACTGGGAGAGTAGGCTGTGTCCGAGCGTCTCCGCCGTAATACCGGTGCTCTCGGAGACGAAAAACACGGTTCGTTTCATTCACGGATGCTCCCGGTTACCGGCACGCGCGGCGCACGCGGCCGGCTTGTGACCCAAGTCAATGCGTCGTTTTATTGTTTCGTTATATTGTTAAATGCTATCTCGGCGAGCGCCCGGAGCTTGTCCGCACGGCCCACGTATCACCACCCAGGCGCAGGTAATCAAGCATGTCCATTATCCGCAACGATCAGGAGCTTCGCGACGCGCTCAACGCCTTGAGCGACGACCGGCAGCGCATCATCGGCGCCCAATTTGCGCGAAACGTCATCCACTTGAGCAACGACGAGCGCGTCAACCGCGCCATCGAGACCGCGCTGCGAGAAGACGCCGCGCCCGGCGAGCTGGAGGATGCGTACCGGGCATCCAAGTCCTACGCCACCAAGACCTACACGGATTGCGGCAAAGATACCGATTGGTTGGCCCAAGCGGACCACTTCGTCGCCGCCTCGGCTACCGCTGCCTTGACCCCGGCCGCAGCGCTCGCGCAAACCCAGAATCGCGCCTGGAAGGCCGCCGTACAAGCACGCATGGCCAGGAACTGCGAAATGATGGAGCAGGACGATCTGGCCGATCAGAACGAGGCGGAGGAGCAGTACGCGATCGCCAACATCTATCTGGGCTGAGAAACCTGTTTTGGCGAGGCGCGCGCGTCGCCTCGCCCTTAAGCCGCGCGAACCGGGTCAGCCCGCACTAGCCTTGCTCGGCGGTGGTTGGGTCAAGTATTTGATCGTAGATATCCCAAGCCGCCGCCGCCTCCTCGGCAGTGACGCGCTCGATCGCATGGCCAAGGTGGATCACGACATAGTCGCCAACGGCCACGGGTTCGTGCTGGAGCATGAACAGATTCGCGTCGCGTTCCACGCCTTTGGCGACGCAACGGGCGATGAAGCCATCGATTGATTGGATCTGCATCGGAATGCCGAAACACACGGGCGTATGTCCAAGTGTTGGGAATGAACGGCGGGGAGCAGACCCTGGCGACACAACCACACGCCGAGCAGCCTTGACCCCGGTTGCCAAGAGGGAAAGACTACGCGCGGCCAAACGGCCTCGCAAGCTCGGCACCCATCACGGAGGAGTGCATTCCGTGCAACAATCCACGCTCATCCTCGGTTTGGGAAATGTCCTGATGACCGACGAGGGGGTCGGTGCCGAGGTGGTCCGACGCCTCGCCTGCGAGATCGGCGATCAGCCGGGGCTGCAGCTGCTCGATGGCGGAACCTTGAGCTTCACTCTTGCCGCGGCGATCGCCGACAACGATCGACTCATCGTCGTGGACGCCGCATCCATGGGCGAGCCGGCAGGAAGCGTCCGGGTATTCGAGGGCGACTCAATGGATCGGCACCTGCGCGGCCACGCCAAAAGCGTGCATGAAGTCAGCTTGTCCGATCTGTTCGATATCGCGCGCCTAACCGACACCTTGCCCGAGCGACGCGCACTGGTCGGCATCGAGCCTCGGACCGTCGACTGGGGGGACGCGCTGACGCCCCCGGTCGCCGATGCCATACCGGCCGTCATCGCGCGCATTCGCGCGCTGCTCGTGTCCTGGGATGCGCTCGGAAAGGGAGCCTCCTGAGGCAGGGCCTGCGTATCAATTTCGTTGTGGATATACATCAGTTATCGCTAACCTTCTTAAAAGCTGCGCTGTGTCAACCACGCGCTCGCGCGAAGTGCCTACAATTCGATCCGACGCCAATGAAGGTCCCGATATGACTGGATTGGAAGACTTTCCGATCGACCTCGGATCCGGCGGCGGTAGCTGTGTCGACCATGGCAACGCCCTGCCGATTCTGTTTGAAATCCGCCACGCCTTGCAGCGTCTGATTGCAAACGGAGAGTCGACCACGATCGACCTGAGCAGTATTCCGTTCGGCCCCGGCGACGAGGACCGTTTGATTGGTCTGCTCGGCGTGGGCGAGGTCGAGGCCACGATCGATGCTCTCGGTGCGACGCGCGTCCGCGAGACCGCGATCCCGGGGGTGTGGTTGGTCGACCACCGCAACCGCGACGCCGAGCGCCTCGCGCTGCAGCTCGAGGTGACGACCATCCCGGAGCTGCTGCGCACGCAGGAGCAAGATCTCGCGATCGCCGTCGCGACCTTGGACACACGGCTCGGCCCCGTTCAAGGCCTTACTCGTCCGCAGTCCTGAAACGTCTCTTCGGAGGGACAATGGCACATCAAAAAACCCTCGGCGAGAATCTGCGTGAGCACGGCGTTTCGCGCCGCGGCTTCCTCAAATTTTGCGCCGCAACCGCCTCCATGATGGCGCTGCCGCCGAGCATGGTACCGGCCATTGCCGCGGCACTGGAGAGCGCTCGGCGACCGTCGGTGATCTGGCTGTCGTTCCAGGAGTGCACCGGGTGCACCGAGTCGCTGACCCGCAGCCACTCCCCGACGGTGGAGAACCTGATCCTCGACGTGATCTCGCTCGACTATCACCACACCCTGCAAGCGGCCTCGGGAGAAGCCGCGGAGGCCGCGCGGGAAGAGGCGATGAGGGCCAATCACGGGCAATACCTCCTGATCGTCGACGGCTCGCTGCCCGGGCCGGATGCCAACCCCGGCTACTCGACCATCGCCGGGATCAGTAACTACGACATGCTGATGGAAGCCGTGGAAGGTGCCGCGGCCGTGGTCGCGGTGGGCACCTGTGCGGCATTCGGCGGCCTTCCGGCGGCCAGCCCGAACCCCACGGGTGCGGTCTCGGTGATGGATTTGGTCAAGGACAAACCGGTGATCAACGTCTCCGGCTGTCCGCCGGTGCCCATGGTGATTACCGGGGTGCTGGCCCAGTACCTGGTGTTCGGCCAGCTTCCGGAGCTGGATCAGTACCACCGGCCGAAGGCCTTCTTCGGTCAGTCCATTCACGACCGCTGTTATCGCCGGCCCTTCTACGACAAGGGCCTGTTCGCCGAGAGCTTCGACGACGAAGGCGCGAAGGCCGGCTGGTGTCTGTACCGGCTCGGCTGCAAGGGCCCGAGCACCTACAACGCCTGCGCGACCATGCGCTGGAACTCGGGTACCAGTTGGCCAATCGAATCCGGGCATCCGTGCCTGGGCTGCTCAGAGCCCAGATTCTGGGATGCAGGTAGCTTCTACGCACCCTTGTCGGTTCCGACGACCGCCTCCGGCGGCGTCATCTTGGCCGCGGGCGCAACCGGGGCCATCGTCGGCGGCGCCGCGGCGGCGCTCGCCAAAAAACAAGTAGCGGCCGAAACGGCGGAACGCCAGCCGGTCACGATCGAAGAGCTGGAGCAGAAGCTATGAGTGACCCGATGGACTTTCTGCTTTGGACCAAAGGTCCGATGTTCGACTGGGCAGTCGCCATCTTCGCCCTCGGGATGGTCGCGCGCCTGCTGGAGATCTTCGTCATCGGTCGCAAGCCGAACTACGCGGAGCCCCGCGCGGGCGAGATCGGACCCGGCTTCAGGACCATCCTGACCCGCCCGTGGCAGTGCCGTGGAATTCGATGTTGTCTCCAACCCTGAATTCCTTAAAGAAGGCGCGGCGATCGACGATTTCATGCGTCCGGATCGCGTCGTCGTCGGCACCGACAACCCGCGCACAACCGAATTGTTACGTG
>JBGSTR010000286.1:0-2587 GCA_041736365.1 Chromatiaceae bacterium
CGACTGGGAGCTGCGGGTCATCTACGGGCCGCACGGCGCACCCGACTTCTTCACCGACGGGGATATCGCGACCTTCTTCGCCGCCGACTGGGAGGTTCACTACAACTCCAGCCGCACCGGCGTGCGTCTGATCGGCCCCAAGCCCGAGTGGGCCCGGGCCGACGGGGGCGAGGCTGGCCTGCACCCGTCGAACATCCACGACAACGCCTACGCCATCGGCACCGTGGACTTCACCGGGGACATGCCGGTGATCCTGGGCCCCGACGGGCCGAGCCTGGGCGGCTTCGTGTGCCCGGCCACCGTCGTGACCGCGGACCTGTGGAAGCTCGGTCAGCTCACTCCGGGTGATCGGGTACGGTTTATCCCCGTCAATCAATCGAATGCCCGTGCGCTGGAGGATGCGCAGCGGGTCGCGATCGAGACCCTGACGACCATAGCGCCCCGGTTCTCCGCGACCCCGTTGCGCGACCCCCGCGCCCGGGTGCTGGACCCCCGGGACCACCCGGTAGGCGTCGTCTATCGCCCCAGCGGGGACCGTTACCTGCTGGTGGAATACGGCCCCCAGGCGCTGGATATTCGACTGCGTTTCCGGGTCCATGCCCTAATGCTGGCGCTCGACGAGCACCCCATCGCCGGGGTGCTCGAGCTGACGCCGGGGATCCGCTCGCTGCAGGTTCGCTACGACAACCGGATAGTGTCGCTGAGTGCCCTGATCGAGCGTCTGGTCGAGGTGGAGGCCGCGCTCGCGAAGGTGGAGGATCTGAACGTCCCGGCCCGGGTGGTGCATCTGCCGCTCTCCTGGGACGACTCCTCTACCCGGCTCGCCATCGAGAAGTACACCCAGTCGGTGCGGCCCGATGCACCCTGGTGCCCGAGCAACATCGAGTTCATTTGCCGCATCAACGGGCTGGACAGCATCGATGAGGTCCGGCGCATCGTCTTCGATGCGAGCTATCTGGTCATGGGTCTGGGCGACGTCTATTTGGGTGCGCCGGTGGCGACGCCGCTCGACCCGCGCCACCGCCTGGTCACCACCAAGTACAACCCGGCGCGTACCTGGACCCCCGAGAACGCGGTGGGGATCGGCGGCTCCTATCTCTGCATCTACGGCATGGAGGGCCCGGGTGGCTATCAGTTCGTCGGGCGCACCCTACAGCAATGGAATCGCTACCGAAGCACCGCGGACTTCACCCGGCCCTGGCTGCTGCGCTTCTTCGATCAGATCCGCTTTTATCCGGTCTCTGAGCAGGAGCTCGCCGAGCTGCGCGAGGCCTTCCCGCGCGGGGGCTTCCGGCTTCAGGTGGAAGAGACGCACTTCAATCTCGGGGACTACGAGGACTTTCTCGGCAGCAACGCAACCGAGATCGCCGCCTTCAAGGCACGCCAGCAGGCGGCCTTCGAGGCCGAGCGGGAACGCTGGGTCGCGGCTGGACAGGGTGATATCGGCCGCGCCGGCGGCGATGTGATCGACGAGCGAGCACCGGAACCCGAGGTCGGCGCCCATGAGCGGACCGTGCAGAGTCATGTCCACGGCAGTGTCTGGACGATCGCCGTGGCACTCGGACAGCCGGTGGCCCCGGGGGATGTGCTGGCGGTGCTGGAGTCCATGAAGATGGAGATCGCGGTGCATTGCGAGCACGCGGGCCGCGTCGACCGGGTGCTGTTGCAGCCCGGCGCTCAGGTGGCGCCGGGGCAGACCCTGATGGTCATCGCAACCGATGTTTGAAGTGAACCGGGAGAATCCATGAAGAGCTTAAGATCAACGAGCGCGCAAACAGAGTTCCTTGGTCGAGGCAGAGGACGGCCGGCATGAGCGGCGAGCCACTGGATCTCTCGATCAGCTCGTTGCGCCGCCGCTATCTCGCCGGCACCCTGAATCCCCGCGAGCTGGTGACCGAGATCCGTGCTCGGCTCGCCGCGCACGCGGACAATCCGATCTGGATTCATGTGCTCACCGAGGCGGAGCTTGCGCCCTACCTGGAGCGTCTAGCCGCGGCCGATCCGGCGACCCTGCCGCTCTACGGAATCCCGTTCGCCATCAAGGACAACATCGATCTCGCGGGCATTCCGACCACCGCGGCCTGCCCCGCATTCGCCTACCGCCCGGAGCGCTCCGCCACGGTCGTGGAGCAACTGATCGCGGCGGGTGCCGTGCCCATCGGCAAGACCAACCTGGACCAGTTCGCCACCGGACTGGTCGGCACCCGCTCGCCCCACGGGGCGGTGCACAATCCCTTCGACCCCGCCTATATCGCCGGCGGCTCCAGCTCCGGCTCGGCGGCCGCGGTGGCCCTCGGGCTCGTCAGTTTTTCCCTGGGCACCGACACCGCGGGCTCCGGGCGGGTGCCCGCGGCTTTCAACAACCTGATCGGCATCAAGCCCACCCGCGGGCTCATCTCGACCGCCGGGGTGGTGCCTGCCTGCCGGACACTGGACTGCGTGAGCATCTTCGCGCTGGAGCTGGCGGACGCCGCGACCGTGCTGGACCTCGCCGCCCGCTTCGACCCGCAAGACCCCTATGCCCGCGCGGCACCCGTGGAGACCGGGCCGCGTGCCGGACCTCCGAGCGGACCCTTCCGCTTCGGCG
>JBGSTR010000313.1:0-1791 GCA_041736365.1 Chromatiaceae bacterium
TCAGTTGGAAGCACTCGGCGCGGACGACGGCGTGCTGCGGGCGCATCTGGACATTGTCGCCGGGCTGCTCCGCGAGGCCGGCAGCCAGCTCTGGACCGACGAGATCACCCTCTACCTGGATCCGATGAACATCCAGCGCGACGCCCGGGATGCAACCGCTCGCCCGATCGTCTTGCAGCAGCTGCACAATGCCCACGGCCGCACCGTCGTCTCGCTTCCGATCGCACTCGCGCCGGCGGATCTGCCGACCCGCGAGGATTTCGTCGCGGCGGCCGAGCGCTATCTGTACTGACTTGGAGCCCTTGATCAGCGATACCCCAACGGAGCGCTGCCGTTGAGCGGCAAGCGGTCAGACGCGGCAGCAATCCCCCGAGCCGATGCCGCGGAGGTGTCACTCGCGGATCGTCTGGCGTTCGAGCGCCTGCTCGGCGATCTGTCCGCGCTGTTCGCCGATCTTCCCCCCGATCGGGTGGTCGGCGAAATCGCGGGTGCCTTATCGCGTCTCGTCGACTTTCTCGGCTTCGACCGCTGCACGTTCGGCGAGATTCTGGACGACGGCACGCGGATCGATGTCCTGTGCTCGGTGGCCCGCGACGGCATCGAGACCACACCGCTAGGTTCCGGACTTTCGCTGCCCTGGTATCTGCGCGAGCTGCAGGGGGGCCGGATCGTGATACTCGCGGATATCCCTGCGGATTTCCCCCCGGAGGCCGCGACAGAGATCGAGTACTGCCGGCGCATCGGTTTGCGGTCCAATTTGGGCATCCCGCTGCGGGTTGGTGGCCGGGTCATCGGCGTCATTGCCTTTAGCGCGTTCCACCGCACTCGCGTCTGGCCGGAGGACCTCGTCGTCCGGCTCAAGATCGTCGGTGAAGTGTTTGCACAGGCGTTTGCGCGCAGCCGCCGCGAGGCGGCACTCGCGGCCGCGCTCAACGAGATCACGCGCTTGAAGGAGCGCCTGGAGGAGGAGAATTCCTACCTGAGACAGTCCGCGCGAGCCGCCAAGGAACCCGCGATGGCGACCCGCTCGCCTCGGTTCAAGCAAGTCCTGGAGGAAATCGCCCAGGTCGCACGGACCAATGCCACCGTCTTGCTGCTCGGCGAGACCGGCACCGGGAAGGAGCTGCTGGCCGACGCGATCCATGGTCTCAGTAGCCGCAAAGACCGCCCGATGATCAAGGTCAACTGCGCCGCCCTGCCGGCGTCGCTCATCGAGGCCGAGCTATTCGGGCGCGAAAAGGGGGCCTATACGGGTGCTTTGGCGCGCCAGATGGGACGTTTCGAGCTGGCCGACGGCTCGACACTGCTCCTCGACGAGGTCGGCGAGCTCCCGTTGGAGCTACAGACCAAGCTGCTGCGCGTGCTTGAGGACGGCAGCTTCGAGCGGGTGGGCAGCACGCGCACGACGCGGGTCAACGTGCGCCTGATCTCGGCCACGAATCGCGACCTCGCGGCAGCCGTCGTCGCGGGCTTGTTCCGGGAGGACCTCTACTATCGGCTGAATGTTTTTCCGATCGTGGTGCCGCCGTTGCGCGAGCGCCGCGAGGACATTCCCCTGCTGGTGTGGCGGTTCGTCAAGGAGCTGGGCGAGTCCATGGGCAAACCCATCGACCATATTGCCGAAGCGACCATGGCCGAGCTGCTTGCCTACCCCTGGCCGGGCAACGTGCGCGAGCTGCGCAATGTGATCGAGCGCGCCATGATCCTCGCGCGGGGCTCGACCCTGTCCGTCGCGCTCGGTCCGGCGCCGGCACCGGACGTCACCACATCGCCCACCGCCAGCCTCGAGGC
>JBGSTR010000394.1:0-6074 GCA_041736365.1 Chromatiaceae bacterium
CGGTGACGTAGGTGATGCGGCGCACGTCCTCGAGCACGTCGTGCAGGGTGCTGATGCCGAGGTCCGGCAGACCCAACGATCCGGCGGCCACGCCGCCACCCGAGAGGTAGAGGGCGCGGTAGCCGACGCGCTCCGCCATCCTGGCGTGATAGGCGTTGATGGCGCCCATCACCTGCAACGGCTGCTCTTCCTGCACGGCAAGGCGCAGTTGGGCGCCGGGGGTCGATGATTGGCTCATTGGGCATCTCTCAATGGTGGTTGCTCGAACAAGGACCGGGGGTTGCCCCCAAGGCGCCCTTCCAAGTGTCTGCGCGAGGCCACGATGTGGCGGCGCATCAGGATCTCCGCCAGCTCCCCGTCCCGCGCCGCGATGGCCTCGACGATCCGGGCGTGCTCCCTCAGCGCATGGCGGGCGCGCGGGCTGGCCATGCCGAACTGAAAACGATACATGCGCGTGAGGTGATACAGGTCATCGCACAGCAGTCCAATCAGTCTCCGGTTGTGGCTGCCGCGCACGATCCGGTAGTGAAAGTCCAGGTCGCCCTCCTGTTGGATGTAGGACTGACCTTCGTCACGCTCGACCTGCGCGTCGTGCGCCGCGAGCAGTGCGCTCAGGTCCTCGACCTCGCGGCTCGTCATATGCTGCGCCGCCAATCTCGCCGCCATGCCTTCCAACGCCTCGCGAACCTGGTAGATCTCCAGCAGCTGCTCGCTCGACAGGGTGATGACCCGGGCGCCTACGTTCGGACGCCGTTGCACCAGATTCGCCGATTCGAGACGCCGCATGGCCTCGCGCAAGGGTCCGCGACTGATCCCGTAGCGGCGGGCCAGCTCGGGCTCGCTGATCTTGCTTCCCTGCGGAATCTCCCCCTCGACGATGGCCTGTCGCAGGTGCTCGAAGGTCCGATCGGCAATCGTTGTGCTTTCCTCAGCAGACGGTGTGCCGTTCAGCGGGGGCATCAAAGTGTCGACATTTGGCGGTAAACGGGGCTGAGAATAGCGCATCTCGGCCTCGGATGAACCGCATTGTCGACAATTTAAAGGCTTGGTTTTCCCAATGGAGCGGGCGAGTCGCCGCTCGCGCGCCCCGGCGACGCTTGGAGTCGCCGGGGGCATGCGCATCGGCTCAGCCGTGCTTGGCGTAGCCGATATTGGCGAGCGCGGCCTCGATCTCGGTCAGGATCGCGGGATCGTCGATGGTCGCCGGCATACGGAAGTCCTTGCCGTCGGCGATGCTCTTCATGGTCCCGCGCAGGATCTTACCGGAGCGTGTTTTGGGCAGGCGCTCGACCACGACGACCGTCTTGAAGGCCGCCACCGGGCCGATCTCGTTGCGGATCCGCGTGACCAGCTCCTTTGCGAGCTCCTCGCGGTCGCGGTTGACCCCGGACTTCAAGACGACCAGACCCAGCGGCAGCTCGCCCTTGAGCTGATCCGCCGCGCCGATGACCGCGCACTCGGCCACGTCCGGATGACCGGCGAGCACCGCCTCCATGCCGCCGGTGGAGAGTCGATGACCCGCGACGTTGATGATGTCGTCGATGCGGCTCATGACATAAACGTAGCCGTCGTCGTCCATGTAGCCCGCGTCGCCGGTCAGGTAGTAGCCGGGCTGTGCCGATAGATAGGAATCCACGTAGCGCTGGTCGTCGCCCCACAAAGTCGGCAGGCAGCCGGGGGGCATGGGCAGCTTGATCATGATGCGTCCGATGTCACCGGGGTTGACCGCCCCACCTTCGTCGTCGAGCACCTGAACGTCGTAGCCGGGAACCGCGCGGGTCGGCGAGCCGGGCTTCACCGGTAGCTGCTCGATGCCGATACAGTTGGCGGCGATCGCCCAGCCGGTTTCGGTCTGCCACCAGTGATCGATCACCGGGACCCCGAGGATCTGCTCCGCCCACCCGAGGGTATCCGGGTCGCAGCGCTCGCCGGCCAGGAACAGCGCCCGGAAGCCATGGAGGTTGTAGCGCTTAAGGTGCGAGGCGGTTGGGTCGTCGCGCTTGATGGCGCGGAACGCGGTGGGTGCGGTGAACAGCACCGAGACTCCGTGCTCCTCGATCACCCGCCAGAAGGCACCGGCGTCCGGGGTGCCGACCGGCTTGCCCTCGTACATGATGGTGGTGCAGCCGGCCAGCAGCGGGGCGTAGACGATGTAGGAATGGCCGACCACCCAGCCTACGTCCGAGGCCGCCCAGAACACCTCCCCGGGCTGCACGCCGTAGACGTTGGGCATGCTCCAGGCCATCGCGACCGCATGTCCGCCGTTGTCGCGCACCACGCCCTTCGGCTGACCGGTGGTGCCCGAGGTGTAGAGGATGTAGAGCGGATCGGTGGCCTCGACCGAGACGCAGTCGGCCGGCTCGGCGGCCGCGACCGCCTCCGCCCAGCCCACGTCGCGCCCTTCAACCAGGGTCCCCGGCTCCTGCTCGCGTTGCAGGATGACGCAGTGCTCCGGCTTGTGCTGGGCGATGTTGATCGCCTCGTCGAGCAGCGGCTTGTAGCGCACCACCCGGTTCGGCTCGATCCCGCAGGACCCGGCGATCATCACCTTCGGTTTGGCGTCGTCGATGCGGGTAGCGAGCTCGCGCGAGGAGAACCCGCCGAAGACCACCGAGTGAATGGCGCCGATCCGGGCGCAGGCGAGCATCGCGACCGCGGCCTCGGGCACCATCGGCATGTAGATGATGACCCGATCGCCCTTGCCGACCCCCAGATTGCGCAGCGCGCCGGCTAGGTGCGAGACCTGATCCTGCAATTGCGCATAGGTGATGACGGTTTTCGAATCGGTGACCGGGCTGTCGTGGATGATCGCCGCTTGATCGCCGCGACCGGCCTCCACGTGGCGGTCCACCGCGTTGTAGCAGGTGTTCATCCGCGCCCCGCTGAACCACCGGTAGAAGGGCTGGTTGGAATCATCCAGCACCCGATCCCAGGGTTTGTCCCAGTCGATCAATTTCGCCGCGTCGCCCCAGAAGGCGTCCGGATCGCGCATTGACAGCTCGTAAACGGCTTGGAAGCCCATCGCTTTTTCCTCTGGTAGTTGTGGTTGCGTCCCCGGTGGTTCCGGGTTTCATTGTGATTTTGCCGCACGCAAAACTAGACTCTCCGCCGCAAAGTTGCAACGCGAGCGGCGCCGCGCCCGATGCCTGTTACTATTGGCTCCCGACCAAATACCGGTTGTCGCCACAACCGGAGCCCATGCAGAACCGACGATTGCAAGCGATCAGGGGCACCCTTCCATGAGCAGTCGCGAGCACATCCTCGACTTACTGCGCCAACAGCGCGCCGCACCCGCGAGCGAGCCGTCGGACTTTTCGGTAAGACGTTTCCAGTGGGATCCCGAGGAGCGCCTGCGCCGCTTCCGAGAGGCGTTGGAAGCCGTAAGGGGCAGCGTCCACGAGGTGGGCGACGATTGGCCTCGGGTGCTGCGGGATGTGCTGATCGAGCGTGACGTCAAGGCGCTGATGTACGGCCCTGGTGGACCGCACGGAGCGGCGCTGGAGACCGCCCTGGAGCGCGACGCGATCAAGCTCGTGCCCTACGCGCGGCCGGTCGAGGAAATCCGCGACGTTCTGTTCACCGGCGTGGATGCGGGCTTCACCAGCGCCCGGGGCGCGATTGCGGAGACAGGCACGCTGGTGCTGTGGCCGGACGTTTCTGAGCCACGGTTGCTGTCGCTGGTGCCGCCGATCCACGTGGCGCTGGTGGACGAGGGGGCCATCCACTCCACCTTCGCCGAGCTGATGGAGGCGCAGCACTGGAATCGGGGTATGCCGACCAACGCACTACTGATCTCCGGGCCGTCGAAGACCGCGGACATCGAGCAGACGTTGACCTACGGCGTGCACGGTCCCAAGGAGCTGATCGTGCTGGTACGCCGACCAAGCCGCTGAATCCGCTTCGTCTCCGCGCGACAAAGCCCGCCGCGGGCGCTCGCGTCGCCACATCTTGCGCGGATGCAGAACGCGCTCAATCTCGGGTACCGAGAATCCCCCGGCGCCCGCGCGCCGCGATCGAGTCAGGGCTGACGAAAATCCATCACGGCTACGTCGGCGCCCTCCGGCGTGCGCACCTCCAATCGATCGCCGAGCCCCTGGAGCAGGGTGGAAACGGGGGCGCTTGTCGTCGGCTCGGTGATCGGCAGTGCGATCAGACCGACGATGGATTCCTTGTGTTGCTCGGTGATGCTTCCCACCCACAGCGGCTCGCCGTCCTCGAGCCGAAACCGGGTCGCCCAAAGCCGCAGCACGAGTCTACTGCCGTCGGGGCCGTTCTTGGCCAGCGTCAGGTCCGCGTGACGCCCGTCGTGCACATGCGGAATGACCGGCAGCTCCGAGAGCGGCAGCGACGGCGACAACAGGCGGATGGCGTTTCCCCAGTCGAGCAATTCCGCCGCGCCCCATCCCGCGGGGATCAGGGCCGCGGCGAGGGCGTCGGGGTCGCCGGCATATTGCAGGTTCATCGGCTGTCTGCTGGTGTGGCGCAGGTCCTTGCGCACCCGCGGAAGACGTTGCCAGCCTTCAGCTCGCCAATCGGTCCGGGTGAGCTCGACGATCGGGGCGGTAGCGGCCTGGTTGGCTGGAATGCCGTCATCGCGGTCGATTAGGCTGGTGACGAAGAGGCTCGCGGCCAGAGCGGTGAGCGCGACGCCGCTGAGCGCGATCCACTTCGGGTCGAGTCGGCTGTGACGGCGGAACGCGAGTCCGAGTGTCGCGATCCAGGCGAGCCCGAGTGCGATCGTCGCCAGGACATCGGTCAGCCACTCCGCGCCCAGGTAGACGCGGGCCATGGCGACGGCGCCGACCACCCCGCTGGCGATCGCATAGGGCAACCAGCGCCAGTTCACCGGCATGCCGCGTGCTACCGATACGGCGAGAAAACCATAGGCGACGGTCGCGAGAAGGACCGGCCCGCTGGGAAACGACCAGGGCAGCATTCCGCTGATCCCGGGGGTCGGGCGCGGGATTCGCAGCAGTGCCCCCAGGACCGGCGTCGCGAGCAGCGCGAAGCCGGTCGCCGCGAGCCAGTAGACGCTGTGGCGGAGTCGGTTTCGGTGTCTGAGGTAGAGATAAAGGACCAACGTCGTCGGCACTACCACCAGCGGGTCGCCGAGCAGGCTGATGATACGCATCAGTTGATCGCCCGCGGGCGTCCGCAGGCTGTTTCCGAGCTCCAACGCGGCCTGGTTCAGGGTTAGCTCGCTGACCCCTGCAAGCGTCAGACCGACGAATCCCCCAAGCAGGAAGAAGGCCAAGAGCAAGAGGAATGCGAAGGCCGTGAGCGTGCCCGCGTCGGGGTGGTCCGGGTCCGCCAGCGCGCGTGCGATTCGGCCCATCCCCGGGTGCACCTCGGCCCAGCGCAGCAGGCCCTGCACCCAGGCGCTGGCGTGGGGACCCAGCAGGGCGTACAGCCGATGCGCCAGCCAAAAGCCGAGCCAGATGACGGCGATCAGGCCCAATCCCAGGACCACCAGCCTGACGGCCGCCTCGGCGGCCAGTTTCATGGATGCGCCGAACAAGATGCCCGGCAACAGATACGCAGGTGCCCAGGCGATGGCCGAGATCACATTGGCCGCCAGGAAACGCCGCGGCGACATGCGCATCATCCCGGCGACCAGCGGCACCATCGCGCGCACCGGACCGAAGAAGCGTCCCAGCGCGACGCTCTTACCGCCGTAGCGGTCGAAGAAGGCGATTCCGCGCTCGAGCGACTGCGGGTGACGCGAGAACGGCCACAGGTGCGGGATCCGATCCTTGAACCGCCAGCCCAGCCAGTAGCTGAAGCCGTCGCCGATGATGGCGCCGACGATGGCCGCCAGGCAGGTCGGCCAGAATTGAAGGCTGCCCTCGGCGATCAGGGCGCCCGCGCCGACAATAACGACGACCCCCGGCACGACCATGCCGACGACCGCCAGTGATTCGGTCAGCGCAACCAGGAACACGGTCGCGTAGGCCCAGCCCGGATTGGCGCCGATCCAGGTCAGCAGCGCGTGCAGCGTCCCCTCCATGACGCCGGCCTACGGATGCCGCCGAAGCTGGCGCGGACGCAGTGGCCGACGCAGGGGCCGACGCAGG
>JBGSTR010000503.1:0-9868 GCA_041736365.1 Chromatiaceae bacterium
CCACAGGTGCTGGGCAACGACCAGCGCGCCCAGGCCGAAGCCCAGCTCGTCGGTGATCGGCAGGGCCAGGATCAACGACACCCCCGCGGCCAGGGCGAGGAGGCGCTCCCACCAGGCCAGTGGCTGCTGGAAATGGCCGATGGAGGCGGCCCCCCACAGACCGATGGCAAAGGCCGCCTTGAATACCAGATAGGCGCTCATCCACAGGCTGTCGCCCTGGAGCATGAGCGACGGGTTGTAGACGGCCATGAAGGGCACGACGAACCCGGCCAGGGCGATGCGCACCGCCCACAGGCTGATCTTGAGTCCCCGCTCCCCGGCAATGGGCGCGGCGGCGAAGCAGGCCAGCGCCACCGGCGGGGTCAGATCCGCGAGGATGCCGAAATAGAAGACGAACATGTGCGACACGATCAGCGGCACCCCCAGGTCGAGCAGCGCCGGTGCCGCGATGGAGCTGGTGATGATGTAGTTGGGGATGGTGGGGATCCCCATCCCCAGCACCAGACAGGTGATCATGGTCAGCACCAGGGAGAGAAACAGGTTGTCGCGCCCGATGGCAAGGATGAAACCGGCAAAGGTAGAGGCGACACCGGTGAGCGAAACCACGCCGATGATGACGCCGACCAAGGCACAGGCGATGCCGACCGGCAGGGCGTGTCGCGGGCCCTCCACCAGGGCGTAGAGACAGATGCGCAGGGTCTCGCGCCCGCCCTTGACGAACCAGCAGGCGGCGACCAGCGCCCCGATCACGCCGAAGATCACGCCGATTCCGAGCTGGAAAAACCCGGCGCAAAGCACCCCGAGCGCGACCCAGAAGGCTAGGCGCAGTCCGAACGAGGAGACCCGCAGGATGATCGCCGAGCCGAGGATGACGACGGCGGTCAGCGCCAGCCCCACGGTCCCGGCAAACAGCGGCGTGCGCCCTGAGAACAAGAGCCAGATCAACACCCCCAGCGGGATCAGTAGGAACCAGCGCTCGCGCACCGCCGACCATGGGTTGGGACACTGGTCCTTCGGCAGGCCCTCCAAGCCGGCGCGTATCGCCTCCAGGTGCACCATCCAGAACACCGACCCGAAGTACAGCAGCGCCGGCAGCAGGGCGGCCTTGGCGACCTCCGCGAAGGGCACGTCGATGGTCTCGGCCATGATGAAGGCCACCGCCCCCATCACCGGCGGCATCAACTGGCTGCCCATGCTGGAAGTCGATTCCACCCCCCCGGCAAAGGCGGGGCTGTAGCCGAAGCGCTTCATCAGCGGAATCGTGAACTGGCCGGTGGTGACCACATTGGCCACGCCGGACCCCGTAATCGTGCCCATCAGTGCCGAGGAAACGACGGAGACCTTGGCCGGACCGCCGCGCTTGTGGCCGAAATAGCCCATGGCGAAGTCGGTGAACAGCCGGATCATCCCCGCCTGCTCCAGAAAGGCCCCGAACAGAATGAAGAGAAAGATGTAGGTGGCGGAGACGTACGTCGGGGTGCCGTAGATCCCCTCGGTACCGAAGGAAAGCTGGTTGATCACCTGGTCGACGCCATAGCCGCGGTGCGCCCAGTCGCCGGGCAGATACTCGCCGAGCAGCGCGTAGGCGAGGAAGGTCCCGCAGATCAGGGGCAGCGCAATGCCCATCACCCGTCGCGCGGCCTCGAACACGAGGGCCACCAACAGCAGGCCGATCAGCAGATCGGCCCCCGTCAGATCGCCGGAGCGCTGGATCAGATCGGCCTCGAACACCCACTGATAGGCGGCGGTCGCAATTCCGGCGAGTCCCAACAGCCAGGCCAACGGCTGCCACGGCCGTCCCCGTCCGACCGATGGATACACCAGGAAGATCATCAGCAGCAGGAAGGCCACGTGCACCGCCCGCAGCACCTGAGTCGAGACCGGGTGAAAGGCGGCAGTGACGATCTGAAAGGTCGAGAAGGCCAGGGCGATGGCGAACACCGCCCGCGGCCAATCGGCCGGATTCGGCGCCAGCGCCGGTTGATGCTCGCTCATATTGCGTCCGGCTCGCTGCCTATTCCTACCTGTACGTGCCCGTACGTGCCCGTAGGTCCCCGTAGGTGCGGCTTCAGCCGCAAATCCCCCGCCGCCAAACCGCCCCTACAGCGCCCCGACCTCCTTGTAATACCGCTCGGCGCCCGGATGCAGGGGGATCGGTAGGTGCTTCGCCGCCGTCTCCAGCTTGATGCCCTTGGCCGCGGCATGGGCCGCGGTGAGTCGGCCGAGGTTCTCGAACATCAACTTCGTCATCTGATAGGCCAGCTCGTCGGACACGCCGTCGTGGGTGACGAAGATGTTGGTAATGGCGGCGGTGGGAACGTCCTCGGTCTGGCCGTCGTAGGTGTTGGCCGGGATGACACCCGGCTGGTAGGCGTCGCTGCCGATCTTGGCGACGACCTCGGGGGGGATGCTGACGAAGCGCACCGGCATGGTCGAGGCAAGGTCGCGGAACGCCGCCATGCCGAGGCCGGACGACTGGAGCGTGGCATCGAGCTGGCGGTTCTTGATCAACTCCACCGATTCCGCGTAGGGCAGGTATTCCACCTTGCCCATGTCCTCGTAGGTGAGCCCGGCGGCCTTGAAGATAGCCCGCGCATTAAGCTCGGTGCCGGACTTGGGCGCTCCCACGGAGATGCGCTTGCCCTTGAGGTCCGTCAGCGTCTGGATGCCGGAGTCGGCGCTGGCGACGATCTGGATGAAGTTCGGGTAGGCCCCGCCGATTGCCCGCAGCTTCTTGAGCGGTGCCTTGTAGCCGGCGTCCTCCACCCCGTTCCAGGCATCGGCGACCGCATCGCCGAGGGCCAACGCCAGCTCGCCGCGCCCCGCCTCCAGCAGATTGAGGTTCTCGACCGACGCCTTGGTCGATTGCACCGTAGCCTTGGCCCCCTCGATGTCGTTGCCGTAGAGCTGGGATAGGGCAACACCGATGGGATAATAGACCCCGCTGGTTCCGCCGGTGAGTATGTTGATGAAGGTCGGCGCGGCGAGCACCAGGCTACTGGCCGTGAAGGCGGCCGCGGCGACGATCGGGCCCAGGCGTTTGGTAAGCGTCATCTTTTTTGTCTCTCCAGTGTGTGGTTGGGGCATTGACCCGCCCGCTTCCGATTCGCGTCCGCGGACCGATCGGTGGGTGACCCCCATCGGCGGTCGTGCGCCCTTTGGCTGCGATAGCGGGTTCTTTATGCCCGCGAACAGGCGTGCAGCGCAAGCCCGCGCCGCGTCGAGGCGCAGGTCCCGCGGTTCCGTCGTTCGTTATACGTCAGCGGGGAGTTAGGTGTTACGCGATCCGGCCGCGTCGACCCACCCTAGCCTTCACCGGCGGCCCGGTCCGGCTTCTTAAGATGCTCGGCGATGAGCTCGGTCAAACCGATCACCGAGATTTCGCGACCATAGTGCTCAAGGCCTTCCTCGATCACGATCCGGCAATTGGCGCAGCCGGTCACCAGGGTATCGACATCCAGCGCATCGAGCTGGCGTTGCTTGCGCTTAAACACCTGCAGACGCAGGTCCTCGGTCTCCTCGTTTGCGCTCACCCCACCGCCGCCGCCGCAGCACCAGTTCATTCGACCCTGGTCCGACATCGCCGGGAAGTCCGGGGCGACCGTGCGCAGGAGATTCTGCGGCTGGCTCAGGACACCGCCGCGGCGCGCGATCTGGCACGGGTCGTGGTAGGTCAGCCGTCGCGTCTCGACGCCTTCGGTCGGCAACCGTCCCTCCGCTCGGAGCTGGTCGAGCAGCTCCAGGATGTGCACCACCTCGAACCCGTATTGGCGCCCGATCAGATTCGGCCCGTCCCAGCGCAGGGCCATGTAGGCGTGACCGCACTCGGGGCTGATGACGTGCTTGACGCCCAGCGCTTCGGCGGCGCCCACCACGCGGGTCACCAGCTCCCGGGCGATCTCGGAGCTACCGATCTGGATGCCGCTGTTGGTGGCCTCGAAGGCCTTGCGCGAGATGGTCCAGCTCACGCCCGCGGCATCGAAGATGCGGACCAGGCTCTCGATGTACTCGGGGAAGTTGATGATCTCCATCGACGAGAGCAGTGCCATGTAGTCCGCGCCCTGCCGGTCGAGCGGGACCTCAAGCCCGGTGGCCTTCTCGACGTGCTTGATCTGCGCCTCCAGGGACTTCAGGGTTAGACCCATCGGACTGCCGATCTCGAGCGCGCGCTCGGTCGCACCCTGTAGACCTTCCGGGCTGTAGCCGGAGGCGGCGAAGGCCTCGCGCTGCTTGCGGATCATGTAGGCGATGTCGTTGCCGACCGGACACACCATCGAGCAGCGCCCGCACAGCGTGCAACTGTCGTAGGTCATCGCCTGCCACTCGGCGAAGTCGTACGCGGTCAGGTCGCGCCCGAGCCCCAGCGCCTTGCCGAGCTTGCCGAAAAAGGTGTTCTCGCGCTGCCACAGCCGGCGCATGGGCTCCACCTTGTAGATCGGTGTGTAGCGCGGATCACCCGTCTCCGTATAGAAGAGGCAGGCCTCGGCACACAGCCCGCAGTGCACGCAGCTGGTGAAGTAGGCGGCGATCTTGGCGTCGATTTGGTCGCGCAGGACCGCGACGCCGCGCTCGAAATCGTGCTCTGTCTGGACGCTGGGCATGTAATTCGCTCCGAGTCCGGGACTACGCCCGGACACCCTTGCGGGCCATGGCGGCGCCCGTGTAACCGCGGCTGAGGCCGAACGTGAAGGCATGCATCAGCCGGCTGAACGGGAAGTACATCAGCCACAGGCATACCGTCAGCATGTGAATCGCGCGCAGACTGTCGTGGCTCTCCAACAGGGCCATGCAGCCGGTGAACATGACGACGAAGGTCAGTATCGCCCCGGCGTGGTCGTCGAAGCTGGAGATCAGTCGCATCACCGGATGCATGATGCGGCGCAGCCACAGCAGGACGATCCCGGCAAAGGCGAAATTCGCGGCGACGATGAACAACCAATGGGGCGCGGGTGTCCAGCCGAACCCCAGGATCCGCTCGTGGATGAAGTCGACATGCGGCGCGGCCCAGAAGAGGACGATGAACAGGCCGATGTGGAACATGTAGCCCGCGAACAAATGGAAAGTCGCGCCGCGGGTGAAGCCCTCGGCGATCCAAGAGCGGCTGATGATGGTGCGCAACCCGCCGATTGTGCCGTCCGCTCGTGACGGGGCCAGATCGGGGCGTACGCCCTTGCTGAAAACCTCGATCAGGCGTAACGCGACCCCTGCGACGAACACCGCGACCGCGGCGTACCACAGGGGACCCTCAACGAACTGAAGAAACATGTACTAGCCCTCGTCCGTCTTGGCCGCGGGTGAGCCGAAGCCCTTGAAGTCGATGTCGTCGTGGCGCTTGACCTCCTCCAGCGCATTGGGCTCGACGCCCACCATGCCCGCCTTCTCCATCTCCGCGTACCAGAGGTTGTGGTGCTCCTTGGCCCAATTGGCGTCGACGTAGCCCTTTGTCATGGACTCCGCCGCGCCTTCCATCCCGAGCGTGCCGATGTAGATATGACCGAAGGCCGCGGCGATGAACACCACGGCGATGACGGTGTGCGACACATGGGCCAGGGCCATGAGATCGCGACCCTGACCGAAGACCGGAAAATCCAGGATCAGACCCGAGACGGAGATGACGAGGCCGAACAGCACCGTCATCCAGAACCAGGTCTTCTGGCCGCCGTTGTAGTAACCCGAGTCGGCCATGCTGTGCCCGAACAGCCCGCCGGCCTTCAGGAACCAACGCACATCCAGCCAGCGGAAGCCGTTGCCGCGACCGAAGAGCAGGATCAAGGCGACGATCGCGAATGGAAATACCGGCCCAAAGAGGTTGTGGACCTCCTTGCAGGCCGCGGCGGTGGGCGAGAAGCCCTCGGGTCCAAGCAACGGGATCAAGACGTAGCGGCCATAGAGCAGCACCAGGCCGGTAATTCCGAGGACGATGAACTGAATCGCGGCGAACCAGTGCACCACGCGTTGGTTCACGGAGAAGCGCGGAACCAGCTTGCCGGAGCGTCCGCCGTCGATGCGGATGCGCCCGCGCAACAGGAAGAAGGCACCAATCAGACCCAGCGTGCCGAGCAACATCCAGGCACCGATCGGCACCAGCCAATCGGTGCGGAAGGCGCGCCATCGCTCGCCGACGGGGTTGATCAGCACAGCCGCGTCGACGCCGTCATCGCGGGTGGTCATGGGCGCCTGCGTGTGCTGGCGGACCGCGCGCCACAGGTCGGTGCCCGGGTTGTTGAATTGCACGCCGGTCTCGGCCAGACCATAGGGGATCAGCGGCACCAGCAGCACAAACGCGAGCACCCAGAGCGCACCCCGCATGGCCGCACGATAGCGCCGACGGTTGTCCTTTTCGGGGCTATGGCTCATGAATGTCCTCCATCAGTGGGCGTCGCCCGCGGCGAGTGCGAGTCGATCGGCGGTCGGGCCTTTAAGCCCGAGCGAACGCTGCGGCGTGCTTAATCCTTGCCCGTCGCCTTGCCGTCCATCCCCTGCGCATCGCGTACACCGGACTTGCCGTAGGCCACGCCCCAGCCGCGCTGCAGCCCGATGGCACCCCGATAGGCGACTCGTTCGCGATAGATATCGGCCACCACATCGGCGTCGCCGGCCAGCAGTGCCTTGGTCGCGCACATCTCGGCGCAGCTCGGCAGCTTGCCCTCCGCGAGCCGATTCGCACCGTACTTGCGGCGCTCCTCGGCGCTGCCGTCCGGCTCGGGGCCGCCGGCGCAGAAGGTGCACTTGTCCATCTTGCCGCGGGAGCCGAAGGCGCCCTCGGTTGGAAACTGCGGGGCACCGAACGGACAGGCGTAAAAGCAGTAGCCGCAACCGATGCAGATGTCCTTGTCGTGCAGCACCAGACCGTCGTTCGTCTGGTAGAAACAGTCCACCGGACAGACCGCCATGCAGGGTGCGTCCGAGCAATGCATGCAGGCGACGGACATGGAGCGCTCACCCGGCTCACCGTCGTTGATGGTGACGACGCGCCGGCGGTTGATGCCCCAGGGGACGTCGTTGGTATTCTTGCAGGCGGTGACGCAGCCGTTGCACTCGATGCAGCGCTCGGCGTCGCAGAAGAACTTCATTCTTGCCATGATCTTGGTCTCCGTGACGGTCGAACGTCGCTATCAGGCCGGGTAGATCTTGCACAGGGAGCACTTGGTCTCCTGCATCGCCGTGACCGAGTCGTAGCCGTAGGTGAAGGCGGTGTTGCAGGCCTCGCCCAGGACATAGGGATCGGCCCCCTCGGGATACTTGGCCCGCAGGTCGTCACCCTGGAAGTGACCGCCGAAGTGGAACGGGGTGAACACCACCCCCGGTGCCACGCGCTCGGTGACCTGCGCCTTGACCCGAATCCGCGCGCCCTCCGGACTCTCCAGCCACATGGCCTTGCCGTCGCGAATCCCGGCGTTGTTGGCGTCGCGCAGATTGACCTCCGCGAACATGTCCTGCTGGAGCTCGGCGAGCCAGGGATTGGATCGGGTCTCGTCGCCGCCCCCCTCGTACTCGACCAGACGCCCGCTGGTCAGGATCAACGGAAAGTCCTTCGAATAGTCCGTCGCCTGGATCGACTGGTATCGGGTCGGCAGCCGGTAGAACGACTTGCGGTCCTCGTAGGTCGGGTATTTCTCGACCAGATCCCGCCGCGTGGTATAGAGCGGCTCGCGGTGGATCGGGACCGCGTCCGGGAAGGTCCAAACCACGCAGCGCGCCTTGGCGTTGCCGTAGGGCGCACAGCCGTGTTTGATCGCGACCCGCTGGATGCCGCCCGAGAGGTCGGTCTTCCAGTTCTTGCCCTCGGCCTTGGCCTGCTCCTCGGCGGTCAGGTCGTTCCACCAGCCGAGCTGCTTGAGCAGGTCCGCCGTGAACTCCGGGTAGCCGTCCTCGATCTCGGAGCCCACCGTGTAGGACTCCTCGGCCAGCAGATTGACCCCGTCGCGCTCGACCCCGAATCGCGCCCGGAACGGCAGGCCGCCCCGGGCGACCGGTATCGAGGTGTCGTAGAGATTCGGCGAGCCCGGGTGACGCATCTCGGCGGTTCCCCAGCAGGGCCAGGGCAGCCCGTAGAAGTCGCCGTCCGCGGCGCCGCCGATGGCCTTGAGGTTCGTGAAATCGAAGGTGTGCCAGTTCTGCTGATGGGCCTTCAGGCGCTCCGGACTGTGACCGGTATAACCGATGGTCCACATGCCGCGGTTGAACTCGCGGGTGATGTCCTCGACCAGCGGCTCCTCGCCGTTGACCTGGATGTTCTTGCACAGCTCGTCGGCGAAACCGAGCTTCTTCGCCAGCTTGTACATGATGGTGTGATCGGGAAGCGATTCGAACAGGGGCTCGATCACCCGGTCGCGCCACTGCACCGAGCGGTTCGATGCGGTCACCGAGCCGTAGGTCTCGTACTGGGTGCAGGCCGGAAGCAGATAGACGCCGTCGGTGCGATCCTGCATCACCGCAGAGACCGTCGGATAGGGGTCGATGACCACCATCAGGTCCAGCTTCTCCATGGCCTTCTTCATCTCCGGGCCGCGAGTCTGGCTGTTCGGCGCATGACCCCATAGACCCATCGCCCGGATATTGTCCTTTTGCGCGATGTTCGCCTTGTCCTCCAGCACGCCGTCGATCCAACGAGACACCGGGATGCCCTTGGCGTTCATCGGTGGCAGCGGCTTGTCCCCTTCGGTCTCGTAGCTGCCCTGGTCGGTGATGGCGGCCTGGTCGAAGCGGCCCTTGAGCCACTCGTAATCGACGCCCCAGACCGAGGCCCAGTGCTTCCACGAACCCTCGGCGAGTCCGTAGTAGCCCGGCAGATCGTGGGACAGGACGCCCATGTCGGTCGCGCCCTGCACGTTGTCGTGACCGCGGAAGATGTTGGTCCCGCCGCCCGCGACGCCCATGTTGCCGAGCGCAAGCTGGAAGATGCAGTAGGCGCGGGTATTGTTGTTGCCGACCGTGTGCTGGGTGCCGCCCATGCACCAGATGAAGGTCCCCGGGCGGTTGTCCGCCATCAGCTTGGCGGTGCGCAGCACCTGCTCCTGCGGCACGCCGGTGACGCGCTCGACCTCGTCGGGGGTCCACTTGGCGACCTCGGCCTTCACGTCGTCCATGCCATAGACTCGTTGGCGGATGAACGCCTTGTCTTCCCAGCCGTTCTGGAAGATGTGCCAAAGCATGCCGTAGACGAACGGCACATCGGTGCCGGGGCGAATCCGCACGAAGTGATCCGCGTGGGCGGCGGTACGGGTGAAGCGCGGATCGATCACGATCAGCGGTGCGTTGTTGCGCTCCTTGCCGCGGAACACATGCAGCAGCGAGACCGGATGGGCCTCGGCCGGGTTGCCGCCGATGATCAGGATCGCCTTGGAGTTGTGGATGTCGTTGTAGGAGTTGGTCATCGCCCCGTAGCCCCACGTGTTGGCTACGCCGGCGACCGTGGTGGAGTGACAGATGCGGGCCTGATGATCGACGTTGTTGGTGCCCCAGAAGGCGGCGAACTTGCGGAACAGGAACGCCTGCTCGTTGCTGTGCTTGGCCGAGCCCAGCCAGTACACCGAGTCGGGTCCGGACTGCTCGCGGATCTGCAGCATACGGTCGCCCACCTCGTTGACCGCCTCGTCCCAGGAGATGCGCTTCCATTTCCCGCCCACCAGCTTCATCGGGTACTTGAGACGCCGCTCGCCGTGACCGTGCTCGCGCACCGACGCGCCCTTGGCGCAATGCGCCCCGCGATTGAATGGATGATCGAACGCGGGCTCTTGCGCGGTCCAAACCCCGTCGGTGACCTCCGCGTAGATGCCGCAACCGACCGAGCAGTGGGTGCAGATGGTGCGGGCGGTAGTCTTGGCCCCGGCCTGCGGCTCGGCAGGCGTGTCGGCCCGGGCGCGAC
>JBGSTR010000457.1:0-3604 GCA_041736365.1 Chromatiaceae bacterium
GGCCGCGGCGGATGGCGGTGGCGAGCGGGCGCTCGACAAAGCCCTGCGCTGTTTGCATACACCGTTTCATTGTCGTGTCCTCTTCAGTGTGTCTGTGATGTTGCTGACGATGCGGCCGTCGCGCCGGTCGTCCCTCCAGCCGTCGACGACATCGCTGCGGCTCACCGCGGTGACATAGCGCGGCGCGCCGTTGTCCATCGCCAAGCCGTTGAGATGACAGCGGTCCTCGGCGGCGAGCTTGGAGATGAAGCGCGGCTGCCACAGGGGCGCAAAGCTGTCGGTCTTGCTCACGGTGGCGAGCCAAATGAACAGCTCCGCTGCCGGGTGCGCTGCCGCGGGCGAGTGCAGGGGCGAGGCCATTTGCATATCCTCTGCAGATAAAAGTAGGACAGTTTCTGCGGGAATGCCCGGACGCGGGAGGGAAACCAGGAGGAGACGAGGCAACCGCCCGCAGGAGTGGCTATCCGGGAGCGCATGCCGAGGTAGGTTCTGTAGGTCCGGTCTGAGTCCGACTGCGGCCGGTTGATCCGTTGCAGCGAGCGGCTGGAGTGGGTCGTTACCTGCCCCCGAGCTAGTCTGCATCATCGTTGGCAAACGACGCACCAGGCTGCCTGGCTGGCTAGCTCTGAATTCCCGAGTCCTCGCTTAAGCCGATAAGCCCCGTCGCCCTCGTGAGGGGCGTTGGGAAAGACCACGGCGGTCCGGTACCAAAATTCGGCTCCTATCCACCAGCCTCGGTTGTAGTCGCCCGCCGCACGTCTTCTTCGGGGGCGGGACCTCCGTTCGCGCCCCACGCTGCCGCGGTTCGGTTCTTGCAAAGCAATCTCATCCGGCTTTGGTCGCGCGATCAGTCGCAACGCCAACGTCATCCCGGGTCGGAAGAGGACCATGAGCGCGAACCCTGCGATCGATCTCCATGGCCGCAAGGCCCCTGCCCGTTGTCTCCTGGTGCTGAACGGTAAGAGCCGATCCGGCGCCGAGGCTACAGAGGCGGTTGTTGAGGAGCTTCGCACGCGCGGTGCGACGATCGCCGGCGGCGGGCCACAGCCACCCTCGCGACTCGACGATATGCTGCGCCGCTTCAAGCCGGGCGAGCTGGATCGTGTGTTGATCGGCGGTGGCGACGGAACGCTGAATCGGGCGCTGCCGGCGCTGTTGCGGGCGGGTATTCCGCTGGGTGTGCTGCCGTTGGGTACGGCCAACGACTTCGCCAATTCGCTGGGAATTCCGATCGACCCGCGGGGTGCGGTTGAGCTGGCGCTCGAGGGACGGGTTACTTCGATCGACGTGGGCCGGATCAACGACCGGCCATTCTTGAACGTCGCCAGCCTCGGACTTGGCTCGAAGGTGACGGAGCGCCTGTCCTCCGAGCTGAAGGCGCGGCTCGGATTCCTCGGCTACCCGCAGGCGATGCTTGCAGCCTATCGGGAGGCGCGGCCATTCCGCGCCCGAATCCGCGCGCCAGACTCGGAAGCGCGCCGTCTGAAATGCATTCACTTGGCGGTCGGCAATGGCCGCCGCTATGGTGGCGGTGCCGTGATCTCGCAGGATGCTCGGCTCGATGACGGTGTGCTGCATCTATTCGCGCTCGCCCCGATCCCGCTGTGGCGACTGATCCTGATGGGTCCGTGGCTCGGCAGCGGCCGGCAGCGGGACCTCTCCGACGCCACGATCGTGAAGGCCGCCAGTTTCCGCATCGAAACGTCGCGTACCCTCCCCATCTCGGCGGACGGCGAAATCTTGGCCGAAACACCGGCGGACTTCTGCGTTCAGCCCGCCGCTTTGGCGGTCGTCGTTCCCGAGGAGGCAGCCGACGGGCCGCCGGCATTGGCGAGCGCCTAGGAAACGCTGTTTAAATGCATCCTGGCATTTAAACAGCTCGCGGTCCGAGATGCGCGACTCCCGGACTGCTTCATTTTCACGCTCTTAGGCGCTTGAAAATGCCCGGCCATCCCCGGCCCGGACGAGAAACGCTTGAAATCAGCGCTTCCCAAACGCGCGCGCCGTCGTCCCCTCTCAGATCGGAATCAGCCGGAGCTTCCGTTCTGCCCCATCACGCGAACGGGGTTCCCCAGCAGATCCTGTACGTACAACATCTGAATCAGGACCAGTGCGGTGACCGTCAGGGGGGTCGCGAGCAGCACCCCCATGAATCCGAACAGCACGCCCATCATGAGCTGTGCCACGAGCAATACGGCCGGCGCCAGTGCGACCGTGCGCTTCTGGATCAGCGGGGTGATGAAGTTGCCCTCCAGAAACTGCACGGCGGAGTAGACGATTACCACGTTGAGCGCCTTGATCGGCTCGTCCATGAGCGCAAGCAACAGGGCCGGGGCCGCGGCCACGATCGGGCCCACCACGGGTATGAACGCCAGCAGACCGGCGGTGAGCGCGAGCGCAAGCACCAGCGGCATGTCGATGATCCACAGCCCGACCGCCGTAAGGACTGCGACCACCAGCATGGTCGCGAAGCGCCCGACCAGCCACCAGCGCAGGGCGTGCCCGAGTGCGCCGACCACTTGTTGGACGCGCTCCTGCGCCTGGGCTGGAAACAGCAATACGAGACCGCGGCGATAGATCTTTGGATCGACGGCGAGATAGATTCCCGTCACCAGGATGATGGCGACATTGACCACGGCGCCAAGCGTGGTGGAAAAGACACCGGTCACTTCGCCCAGGATTTGTCCGGGGTCCGGAACCAGCTCGGACGCCTCCGGCGCGTTGCGCAAGAACGTGCCCGTCCAAGGCATCGAGTGGAGCGTTTCACGAAGCTTGGCGACCGCCTCGGGCAGTCGCTCTCCGAGCTGGGCCAATTGCTCCCCGATGGCCGGCCCGGCAAGGACCACCAAGATGGCAAGTAGTCCGGAAATGCCGGTGAGCACAATGATCAGCGCCGGGAGCTGTCCGAGATCCAGGTAGCGGCGCAGCAGGCCGGCCAGGCCATCGAGAAAGACCGCGAACAGAACGGAGGCAAAAACCACCAGGAGCGCCTGCGACACGCGAGGTGCCAGAAGCGCCAGCAGCAACAGCGCGACCAGGGTCCCGACTCCAACGAGCAAGGCGCGCGAGGGTCCGAGTCTATCCAGCATCCGAGTGCTCATGTCGCGGAACACCGTAGAACCTGTCCCGCGAACGAATCTTCGTCGCGCATTGGTTGCTGCATGAGCTTCTCCTCGATTGCCCCCATAGGTCGCTGTACGATGGTAAGCACGTCCTGTGCCTCCCGGTGGAAGTGCGACCTGGGCGTGGTATCGCCGTACGCCATGCGCCCGGCGACCTCCACGGTCAGACGAACGTTTCGTACTTATTGGTTGGGAAAAAAAGCGAAGCGAGTACCGCTGAGTCATCGCGGTACTTCGAATTACCGCTTTGACTTGGTCGGTGGGCGACGTTGAGCCCTGGTTTGACGTTTGGCGGAGTGGCTGAAAAGAACCCGAGGCTGACCACCTCGAGCTCTTTCCTAGATAGAGCGTTCGGGGTTAGCGGTAGTAGTCGTTGCGCTCCTGGCGCTCGACCTCCTTCTCGTGGGAGTCGTACATGGCGCCGCCAATCGCGCCGGCCGCGCCGCCGATCAGTGCGCCCTTGCCGGCGTCGCCGCTCAGCG
>JBGSTR010000518.1:0-2541 GCA_041736365.1 Chromatiaceae bacterium
GCGGGGATCGCGCGACCCGCCGCGTCGCGGATCGGCGCAAGGCCCAGGAGCTGGATCTGATGCGCCGCGCCGATCTTACCTGGGTGGTCAGCGACGCCGAGCGGGCGCTGCTCGCAAGCGAGGCCCCGGAGATCCCGGTGAGCGTGGTCTCCAACATCCACCAGATCTTCGGCTCCGCAACGCCCCGGGAGGCGCGCCGAGACCTGCTGTTCATCGGCTCCTTCGCCCATCCGCCGAATACGGATGCGGTGCTGTACTTCTGCCGCGAGGTGCTGCCGGCTTTGCGGCAACGCATCCCCGATTTGGTGCTCAACGTCATCGGTGCGGACCCGCCCGCCGAGGTCCGAGCCTGCGCCGGCGATGCGGTGCGGGTGCTCGGCTACGTCCCGGACGTGGTGCCCTATTTCGCGAGCTGCCGACTCTCGGTGGCGCCGTTGCGCTATGGCGCGGGGGTCAAGGGGAAGGTGAATCAGAGCCTAGCCCACGGACTCCCGGTGGTGGCCACCACGGTGGCGGTGGAGGGCATGGGTCTGGTCAACGGCGAATCGGTGCTGGTCGCCGACGATGCGCAGGCCTTGGTTGCGGCGGTGGAAAGACTCTATGGCGACGCGGAGCTATGGCAGCGTCTCTCGGATGCGGGGGTCGCGGTCATGGAGCGTCGCTTCAGCTTCGCCGCCGCGCGCCGGGCGGTGATCGGTGCCCTCGGTTCGGAAGAAGATGCCGAAAAAGACGCGGGAGACGCCCCGTGAGCTCGACCTCGTCCGCCGGCCCCCTACCCGAGGTGACGGCGATCGTCGTCAACTACAACGCGGGCGATCTCCTGGGCGACTGCGTGATGGCCGCGCTGGGCTCGACGATCCCGGTGGAGGTGATCGTCAGCGACAACGGCTCCAGCGACACCAGCCTGGCCGAGCTGCGGCGCCGTGCCGGCAACGACGCGCGTCTTAAGGTCATCGAGAACGCGGCGAACCTCGGCTTTGCCAAGGCCAACAACCGGGCATTGCCATTCGCCCGCGCCGACTACCTGCTGTTCCTGAACCCGGACTGCATCGTTGCCCCCGATACGCTGGCGCGCATGCGCGCCTTCATGGATGGTCGACCGGACGTGGGCATGGCCGGCTGCATCGTGCGCAATCCCGACGGCAGCGAGCAGGTGGCGAGCCGGCGCGCGATCCCGGACCCCTGGACCGGTCTCAAGCGGCTGCTCGGACTGGAGCGCATCGTCGGCGGACGCCGGCTCAATCGGATGAACGAGCCGCTGCCGGCGGTTCCGACCGAGGTGGATGCGATTTCCGGATCGTTCATGTTCGTTCGCGCACGGGCCTTGGCCGCCGTGGGGCCGCTCGACGAGGGCTATTTTCTGCACTGCGAGGACCTCGACTGGTTCGTGCGCTTTCAACAGGCGGGCTGGAAGATCGCGTTGGTGCCGGACGTGAGCGTCGTCCACCACAAGGGTGCGTGCAGCAGCGCGCGGCCGCTGCTCGTCGAACGCCATAAGCACCGGGGGATGGAGCGCTTTTATCGCAAGTTCCAATACGACCGGTATCCGCGGCCATTCAGTTGGCTCGTGATCGCCGGCATCCGCGGGCACTACGGGCTCGCGGCGCTTCGCCACGGGTTGGGCCGCGCACTGGGGTCGCTGCGAAAGGGACAGGGCCGGTGATGGCCGAGGCTACGGCGGCAGAGTTGGGCAAGACACTGGTGACCGGTGCGACCGGTCGCGTGGGCCGGGTGTTGGTCGCGGAGCTGCTCCGTTTGGGCGTCCCGGTGGCGGTGATCAGCCGCAGCCCGAACAGGGTTGCCGCGCTGTGGCCCGGGGGACGGGTCGAGACGCGAGCGGCGGACCTGACCGAGGCCGCGAGCCTGCGCGGCGTCTGCGACGGGATCGACACCCTGTTTCACCTCGCCAGCTACACGCCGCGTCCGGACGAGCCGGCCATCTACGAGGCGCCGAGCCACTGGCCGGTAACGGCGGAGGGCACCGCCAACCTGATGGCCGAGGTCGCCGCATCGCGGATCGAGCGAGTGGTCTATCTCAGCACCATCAAGGCCATGGGCGACGTCGCCGGGGCGAGTGGTCGGCCGGCGGACGAGATGACGCCAACGGCACCCGACACCCTCTATGGACGTGCCAAGCTCGCCGCGGAAGGAGCCGTGCTGACGACCGCGCAGGCGCGGGGTATTCGGGCCGGCGTGATCCGACTCCCGATGGTCTACGGGGTCGGAGCGGAGGGAAATATCCCGCGCATGATCGCCGCCGTGGCGGCAGGACGATTCCCGCCCTGGCCGCGCATCGACAACCGTCGCACGGCCATTCATCTGGACGATGTGATCGCCGCCGCCCTATTGGTGGCCACCCATCCGGCCGCCGCCGGCGAGACCTTTATCGCGACCGACGGCGAGACCTACTCGACGCGCTGGCTCTACGAGCAGATCCGGCAAGCACTCGGTCTTCCGGTGCCCGGTTGGCGCGTTCCACTGGGGGTGCTGCAAGCGGCGGCAGCGGCGGGAACCGTCGCCGAGCGCATCTCGGGCCGGCGC
>JBGSTR010000538.1:0-15692 GCA_041736365.1 Chromatiaceae bacterium
AACGGTGTCTCGCCGATGATAGTGTGGGGCCTCCCCATGTGAACGTAGGTCACCGCCAGGACCCTCTGCCCAAAACCCCCGACCTCACCGTCGGGGGTTTTTTTTGCCCACGGAATGGACCACACTACGCGCCACGCTACCCTCCACAGGCGACCAGGCGTGGCAGAGTCGATTCCATCGACGTATTTCAGCAGGACAGTCTTAAATCAGGCACCCCGAGTGAGTGTCGAATCGCAGCACCACAGGCGGAACGCATGCAATTTATAGACTTGAAGTCGCAGTATCGGCTGATCGAAGAGGACATAACATCCCGGATTCATGCAGTGCTGGAGCATGGCCAATACGTCATGGGGCCAGAGGTCGGTGAACTCGAGAAATCGCTTGCAGAATTCGTCGGCGTTAGCCACTGCATCGGCCTATCGAGCGGTACCGATGCACTGCTTGCCGCCATGATGGCCTTGGAGATCGGTCGAGGCGACGAGGTCATCACAACCCCTTTCACCTTCATCGCAACCGGCGAGATGATCGCCCTACTCGGCGTCAGGCCGGTTTTCGTCGATATCGATCCCGTGACTTACAATATCGACCCTGCGCGCATTGAGGAAGCCATCACCGGGCGCACCCGGGCAATCATGCCAGTTTCTCTGTATGGCCAGTGCGCGGACATGGATGCCATCAACGCGATCGCGCAACGGCATCACTTAGCCGTCATTGAAGACGCCGCCCAAAGTTTCGGCGCGACCTATCAAGGCAAGCGCTCCTGTGCGCTCTCAACGATTGGCTGTACCTCATTCTTTCCTTCCAAGCCGCTCGGCGCTTATGGCGATGCCGGCGCCTGCTTCACCAACGATGCGGACCTGGCAAAGCGTCTGAGCGAGATCCGCAACCACGGCCAGGATCGCCGCTATCACCATCCTCATCTTGGTTTGAACGCACGCCTCGACACGCTACAGGCAGCGGTTCTTCTTGCGAAGCTGCCTTTATTCAAGAGCGAAGTCGAGGCCAGGATCCGCCTCGGGGCACGTTACTCCGAATTGCTTCAGGCGCGGGGGGCAACGTCGAGCGCGGACGGTGAGGCGCCGGTGCTCACACCCTACGTCGCACCGGGCAAGACATCAGTCTTCGCTCAATACACCATCCAGGTCGAGGATCGAGACCGTGTCGCGGAGGCGTTGGCGGCCGAAGGGATTCCCACCGCCGTGCATTATCCGATTCCGCTCAACGAGCAACCCATATTCCAGCCTAACCTGGAGCGGTTTGCGACGCCGGTGAGCGCACGTGTCGCTCAGCGCGTCGTCAGTCTGCCGATGCACCCGTACCTGCGCGATGAGGATCAGATCCATATTACCGATGCAGTCGCAACGGCTGTTGGGCTAGCTTCAGCCTAGCCGATGGCCGGATGGGCTGAGTCGACAGCGGTTTATATCGGAGGTGTTTGGTCGCTTAATCCCGCCAAAAGGCCCGTGGATGGCTCTATGGCGATGCTCGCAGGCAGAACCATCCGCGAAGACGCGACTTATAGCAGAACCAGATTATCTCGGTGGATCAACTCTTCCTCGTCGAGATACCCAAGGATCTCTTCGAATCGACGCGACGGCTCGCCTTTAATCCGCGCAATCTCTTGTGCGTCGTAATTCACTAAGCCGCGGGCGACCTCTGATCCAGCCTCGTCGACACAGGCAACGACCTCGCCGCGATTGAACGCTCCGCGCACGCCCTTCACCCCGACGGCAAGTAAGCTGGTGCCGTTTTCGCGCAACGCTTTCACCGCACCGGCGTCGAGCCCAAGCTGGCCGCGCACCTGGAGTTGGCCCGCCAACCACTGCTTACGTGCAGCCTGCGGGCCCTGGAAGGGCACCAGAAGCGTCCCGACCCCCTCTCCTCTTCCGATACGGGTCAAGACCTGATCGCCTCGCCCAGGCGCAATAATCGTCGGCGTACCGGAGCGCGCCGCCAGCCGGGCTGCACGTACCTTGGTCACCATTCCACCCGTTCCCAGTCCGCCGACGCTGCCGCCTGCCACGGCATCGAGCTGCGGATTGTCGACGCGGGTCTCGGGAATCAAGTGGGCATCCGCGTCACGGCGTGGATCCCGGTCAAACAGCCCGTCCTGATCGGTCAGGAGGATCAGCAGGTCCGCACCGATCAGATTCGCGACCAACGCAGCCAGGGTGTCGTTATCGCCAAAGCGCAGCTCATCGGTTGCAACCGTGTCGTTCTCGTTGATCACGGGAATCACCCCAAGCTTGAGCAAGGTACGCAGGGTACTTCGGGCATTGAGATAGCGGGCGCGATCCGCGAGATCATCACGGGTCAGGAGCACCTGAGCCGTATGAAGTCCGCGGGCCTGGAAACAATCTTCGTAGGCGCGTACCAATCCCATTTGGCCGATCGCCGCGGCCGCCTGCAGCGCATGCAGCGCCTTCGGGCGATCACGCCAACCCATCCGCGCCATGCCCTCGGCAACCGCCCCGGAAGAGACCAGGACGATCTCGTTTCCAGCGGCACGCCGGGCGGCCATCTGCTCGACCCAGGGGACGAGCATGCTGTGCTCCAGCCCCTGCCCGTTCCGTGTGAGCAATGCACTGCCGATCTTCACGACCCAGCGACGTGTAAAGGGGATCATGTCACGCGAGATCATGGCGTCGATCCTGTGATGTCAATCCGATGATGCCAGCCCGTTTCGCTCAATCAAGCGGATGCCATTCGGCATCGCTCTCGACTGAATCGGTACCGGAGCTGATCTGCGCCTGTTCGGCAGCATCCCGCTCGGCGGCCAATGTCTCGAGGCGAGCCATGAGATCGCCTGTCAGAGCAGCCGTGCCGGTGCCGGTCATAGCCGAGATCCCATAGACAGGAGAAGTCCAGGCGAGTCGCGCGACCATATCCTCGCGTCTCTCCAGGTACTCCTCCTCGGTCAGACAGTCGATCTTGTTGAGAACCAGCCAACGCTCTTTCAACTCCAACCCTTCCCCAAAGGCCGCCAACTCGGCCTCGATCTTGCGCACCTGCTCAACCAAGTCCTGCATCTCATCCAGAGGCGCCACATCGACCAGATGCAACAGGAGCCGCGTTCGAGACAGATGCTTAAGGAACTGGCTGCCGAGGCCCGCACCATCAGCAGCACCCTCGATCACACCTGGGATGTCGGCGATCACGAAACTGTGATCACGACTGAGACGAACCACACCGAGATTGGGATAAAGCGTCGTGAACGGGTAATCGGCAACCTTTGGCCGGGCGCTTGAGACTTGACGAATCAGCGAAGACTTTCCGGCATTCGGGAAGCCGAGCAGACCGACATCTGCGAGCAGGATCAACTCCAGTTGGAGATCCCTTCGCTCTCCGGGCGTGCCCGGCGTGAACTGTCGCGGAACGCGGTTAGTACTGGACTTGAAACGCGCGTTGCCGATCCCATGAAAGCCGCCTTGCGCGACCAGCATGCGCTGTCCACTCTGCAACAGCTCACCGATCAACTCGCCGGTCTCGCGCTCGAACACACGCGTCCCAACCGGCACGCGAATGACCAGATCGGCACCAGCACGACCGGTCATATCGCTGCCCCGCCCGTTGTGACCGCGCTCGGCGCGGTGGACACGTTGATAGCGCAGGTCTACCAGGGTATTTAGATTGGAGTCGGCAAGCAGATGAACGCTCCCGCCATTACCGCCATCCCCCCCGTTGGGCCCGCCCTTCGGGATGTATTTTTCCCGTCGAAAGCTCACGCAGCCGCTGCCGCCGTCACCTGCTTCGACCCGAATGAAAGCCTCGTCAACGAACTTCATGATTCAAAACACCTCACCGCATAAACGAAAAGAGCCCCGCCGAAACGACGAGGCTCGCGAGCCCGTTGCGATGGGTGGCGCCCGGCGCGATCAGGCTGAGCCGACGGCCGTAGGCTTCTCGATGACAGTCACAAATTTCCGGTGCTTCGGCCCCTGCTCCACGAAGGCAACGATCCCGTCGCGCAGCGCAAACAACGTATGATCCCGACCGCAGCCGACATTCACACCGCCATGAAAGCGTGTACCGCGTTGACGCACGATGATGGAGCCGGCCTTGACCGTCTGGCCACCAAAAACCTTTACACCGAGCCGTTTAGATTCGGAATCGCGGCCGTTGCGCGAGCTACCGCCAGCTTTTTTATGTGCCATGGGAGTCTCCTCTTCAGCCGGCGCTGATCGCCGTGATTTTCAAAGCCGTGAACGACTGACGGTGACCCTGACGTTTCAGATGGTGCTTACGGCGACGGAATTTCACGATCATGACTTTTTTGCCGCGACCATGTCCCTCAACGGTTGCACTGACTTTCCCGCCGTCGACAAATGGTTTGCCAACCTTGATATCATCACCATCGGCCACCAGAAGAACCTTGTCGAAGTCAACGACCGATCCCTCTTCCGCAACAAGCTTCTCTACTTTGACGGTGTCGCCTTCGGATACCCGGTACTGTTTTCCACCGGTTTGAATGACCGCGTACATGTCGTAAAGATCCCCAGGAACAAGAGGCGAGGTCGGCGCAGGCGCCGAAACAAAGAAGCGGAATGCTACCCAACGATAGCGTCCGGGTCAAGCCCGTTGTTTCGGCGTAATTCGCGACTCGACACCCCGGAGCACAGGGCCGATACTGCGTGCTGTCGGCCCCTTAAGAACACTGCCGAATCAATTCAGCGCCTGTCGCCGAGCGACGACTTGACAGGCTTCACTCCCGGACCTAGCATCCGCGGCCACCTATCTGTCAGTCCATAGACACCCCATGAATATCACCACGCTTCGACAACCCGTCGCCGAGGATGTGAAGGCTGTCGACGCCTTGATCCTCCGTCGACTCCAGTCCGACGTGGTTCTGATTAATCAAATCGGCAACTATATCGTCAACAGCGGCGGCAAGCGACTGAGACCTTTATCGGTTCTGCTCGCCTCGCGTGCCTGCGGTTACACCGGCGAGCGGCACATCGACCTGGCGGCGGTGGTTGAGTTCATCCATACCGCCACCCTGCTGCACGACGACGTCGTCGATGCCTCCGAACTGCGGCGAAGCCGCGAGACGGCCAACGTCGTCTGGGGCAACGATGCCAGCGTACTGGTCGGCGACTTCCTGTACTCGCGCGCCTTCGAGATGATGGTGGCTGTCGGGAACATGCGCGTGATGGACATTCTTTCGCACGCGACAAACCGGATCGCCGAGGGCGAGGTGCTCCAGCTCCTCAACACCCGTGATCCGGACACCGATCAGACGCGTTACATGGAAGTGATCACCCGCAAGACGGCGACGCTGTTCGAAGCCGGCGTGAGACTCGGAGCGGTGCTCGCCGAATCGAGCAAAGAGATCGAGGACGCCGCCGCGAGTTACGGCCTGAATCTCGGCATCGCCTTCCAGTTGATCGACGACGCGCTCGACTACAGCAAAAACAACAACGAGCTGGGAAAAAATGTCGGCGACGACCTCGACGAGGGCAAGCCTACCCTGCCGGTGATCCGCGCCATCGAGGTCGGCACGACCGAGCAGCGCAACCTGCTTCGACAGGCGATCGAGGAGGGCGGGCGCGATCGAATCGATGCCGTCATCGAGGCGATTGCGTCGACCGATGCCATTACTTATACTGTGCGGCTTGCGGAAGACTACGCGCGCAAGGCCAAGGTAGCGTTGGGGCTTTTACCGCCCTGCCCCGCCACCGATGCCCTGGCAACGTTAGCGGACTTCTCGGTTAGCCGGACACATTGATCGTCAAAACCATTTCGGGGTGTAGCTCAGCTTGGTAGAGCGCTGTCTTCGGGAGGCAGAAGTCGCTGGTTCGAATCCAGTCACCCCGACCAAATTTCCCGCGACTGATAAGCCGGCTGATGCCGGCTTTTTTGTGTCCGTTCCGCTTGCGAGAACCAGAAGTCTTATCGTTCAACTGCACCAGCGTGCCGTTCAAAGGCGGTGATGGTGGGAGTCGTTGGGTTGATCCTCCTCATGGGTCTTTCTCCTCTTGACGGTGTATTGCGCCGTCGGGCGGGCGCTCAAGCTGCCGATGTGAAGCGCGCCGAGCGATTCAGTCCTCGATTGCCTCGATCCCGAGTCGTTTGAGCTCTGCAAGGTGGTCTTTCATTTCCTTGAGCCTCTCGGCGGAGTGCCGTTGCCAATCCGCGACCTCGCCCGTGACCCGCAGCGGCTCCCGGGTGCGGTATGACTTGGCCGGATTGCCGGGAAATCTACGGTCTGTGAGATTGGGGTCATCTTCAATCGGGCCGGTCGGTTCCACCGTGTAGATTCGGCCGGGTCCGTTCCCGACGGCCAGCTCGGCCCCCCAGATGGCCGCATCCAGGGTGCCGGTCAGATAGACGTACGCCGCCTTCTTCCGCTTGCCGTAATTGGAGCGGTAACCGGGCGCTATCAGATCTCCCGGTTGCCGATCGGATCGAGTGCCATGGTAGAACTGCTGCGGCGGCTCGCGGTCGAGGCCGGGCGAGATCGCTTTCATTGCCGCTTCCTTGCCGTCGCTCAGCTTGCGGCCTTGGATCCCGCGAAGTTGATCATCCACGGCGTACCGAACCTGTCCGTGAACGCCGCGAAGCGTTCGGCCCAGAAGGTCTCTCCCAAGGGCATCATGATCGACTTCGCGTCTTTGCTTAGTGTCTGGTAGACGCGGTCCACCTCGGCCAATGACTTGGGCGAGATCGAGACCGAAAAGCCTTGCAGCTCGCGATACCAGTCCGGCGGCGAATCCGACGCCATGATGATCGCGTCGCCCAGCTTCAGTGACATGTTCATGATCAGGTCGTCACCGCCCGGCATCCGGTTTTGGGCATCCGGGGCATCGCCGTTGCGAAACACATCACATGTCTTGCCGCCCAGCGTTTCCGCGTACAACGTCATCGCCTCGAGGAAGTTGCCCTTGAATGTGAGATAGATAGTCGGTTCCATGGTGATCTCCTAACGGTTGTTTTCGACGTAGCGGGCGAAGCTCTCGAGGATCGCTTGCCAGCCGCCGCGCTGCTCTTCGACGGGGTTCTCGGTCTCCGCGTCGAAGGTCACCCGCACCAGGACGCCGTCCTTGCCGGAGATGAACTCGACGCGACCGGATCGATCGCCGAACGCATATTCGATGAGCTTTTGCTTCTCGATCCCGGTATAGGTGCCTGCGAAGTCGAAGCCCATGCTGCCGTCCCTGGCTTCCATGCGTGAGCTGAACGTACCGCCGACGCGCAGATCGACGGACGAACTTGTGGTATGCCAGTCATCGGACGCCGTGTTCCATTGCTGGATGTCCTCCGGCGTGGTGTAGGCACGCCAGACGTCTGCGATCGGGGCATCGACGAGCGTCTCTACGGTAATTTGCATTGTCTGACTCCTGATCTATTGATCGGGTATCTCGGGCTCGACGAGCCGCGCCAGGTTGCGCAGAGATTCCTGCCAGCCGAGGTAGCAGGCTTCCACCGGAATGGCGTCCGGCAGGTTCTCCTGAACGATGGTCAGCTCCGTACCTACCGACACGGCTTTTAGCGTTACGGTGACCTGTATCTCGCCGGGCAGGTTCGGATCGTCGAACACGTTCGCATAGCGCAGTCGCTCGTTCGGCACCAGTTCGTGGTACTTGCCGCCGAAACCGAGAGTCGTGCCGTGGTGAAATTGGTGAACGACATCTTGTAGGTGCCGCCGACCGTGGCGCTGTGCTCGTGCACCTCGCCCGTGAAGCCATTGGGCGGCAGCCAGCGTGCCATCGCATCGGGTTCCAGGAAGGCGCGGTACACTTTTTCCGGCTTGGTCGCCAGCACGCGGTGCAGGCAAACGGCGTTCTTGGTGCTCATGGATGTTTCTCCTTCCGATTGCTCTGACTGTTTCGATGTTCCTTGCGATCTGCCTTTTCTCCCGTAGTGGGTGACACCGTTGGTCGCGACGAGAACTTTGGTGGTGCAGTAGCCGTTTCGCTCTCCGGACTACGGCGGTGACTTCCCTGTTTGGCTTTCACCAGCGTTCCTTTTCATTTCCAGGCGTCGGCTGCTCGAGCGTCACGACCCGGATGAACCCGCCATAGACCATACGCGCCATGTCGAACGGCATGTCCTTGCACTGTGGCGGCTGCTCGCCGTTCATCATCTTCTGCGCCGCGGCATCGCAGATCTCGCGCGACGGCCATTCCAGGAACGAGAAGACGATCGCCTCGTGGGGCTCGGCTTTCACGGCGCGGCGGAAATCGGTCAGCTTGCCGTCGGGCACGTCGTCGCCCCAGGCTTCGACCACGCGCAGCGCGCCGTAGTCCTTGAACATCGCCCACGCGTCGGCGGCCATCTTGCGATAGTCCTCACGCTTGGCTGCGGGCACCGGGACGATGAAGCCCTGGACGTAGCTGTCTTTTGCGTGCTCGCCTTGCTCGACGATCGGCTCGAAGCCGCCGTAGATCATGCGCTTGCCGTCGAACGGCATGGGGGTCTTCGCCGGGTCGAAGCGCTCGTCGCTCTTGCCGAGCTCTTCCATCCGGCCCATCACGTCGTCGCGGGTGGTTTTGTCGGGCCACTCGATCCACGAGAATGCCACTGCCTCGTCGCCCTTGGCCGCGACCGCACCCTGGAAGTCGGTGGTCTTGCCCTTGGGCACATCCGCGCCCCAGCACTCGACCACCCGCGTCGCGCCGTGATCGATGAACGCACGGTCAACCGTGTTGGCGTGGGCAATGAACTGCTGCTTGTTCGCGGTCGGCACCGCGATCACGAAACCGTCGATGTAGGACATGAGTTGCTCCTTGAAGTCAGTCTTGATTTAAACCGCGCCGCGCCGCCTCGATTTTCGCGATGTCGATCTTCTTCATCGTCATCATCGCGTCGAAGGCGCGCTTGGCCGCCGCGCGGTCGGGGTCGCTGACCGCGTCGAGAAGAACGCGCGGGGTGATCTGCCACGACACGCCCCACTTGTCCTTGCACCAGCCACAATCGCTTTCCTGGCCGCCGTTGCCGACGATTGCGTTCCACAAGCGGTCGGTCTCGACCTGGTCTTCGGTCGCGATCTGGAACGAGAAGGCCTCGTTGTGCTGGAACGCCGGCCCGCCGTTCAGCCCGACGCAGGGGATGCCGGCGACGGTGAACTCGACCGTCAGCACATCGCCCTGCTCGCCGTCTGGATAGTCGCCCGGCGCACGCATCACTGCGCCCACCGAGCTGTCGGGGAAGGTTTCGGCATAGAAGCGGGCGGCGTCGAGGGCGGCACCGTCGTACCACAGACAGATTGTGTTTTTGTTGGCCATTTCGTTTTTCCTCTACGAGTCAGAAACATCCACTGACGCCGGGCGGCGAGATCGGTCCCTCGGAGCTGACCTTGTAGAAGGCGATGGCCTCCTCGCAGCGCCCGTCGAAGAACAGATAGGGTGGACTTGCATGGTCGGTCTCCTGTTTATGACCTGAGATGAGTCAAAGCGGCGCGGCTAGGGCTTTCCCGTCGCTTGCCGTTGCTCTACCCGGGCGCTGATGCGCCTCCCGCTCTCTGAGCTCAGGGGTCAGCTCGGCACCGAAATCCTCCATCTCGAACAGGGGGCGGATCTCGATCTCGCTGTCGTCCTCGTGCGGATTGGGGCAACGTTTCACCCACTCGATCGCCTCCTCCGTGGACTTGACCTGCCACAGCCAGAAGCCCGCGATCAGCTCCTTGGTCTCGGCGAAGGGGCCGTCGACGACGGTGCGCTTCGAGCCCGAGAACCGAACCCTGGCACCCCTGGAGCTCGGGTGCAGCCCCTCGCCGGCGAGCATCACTCCTGCGTTCGCAAGCTCCTCGTTGAACCTGCCCATCCCGGTGAGCAGCCGCTCGCTCGGCATCACGCCCGCCTCGCTGCTCTTACTTGCCTTGACGATCACCATCACTCGCATTGTCGTCTCCTGTCAGTGGCAACGAAGGAAGGAAACCGGTCTGCGTCGCTATCCGCCCGATCCGGTCCTCGTCTGTTAGTCGAACGGGGGCGCAAACATTCGACACCTGCCGACGCGCCTTCGCAGCTCGATCATCGCCACGACGGACTTCGGCAACCGCTCAGCGCCGCGACAGCAGCGAGAGCACGAGTGAAGCGAGCGCCACCAGATACAGCAAGGCGCCAGCCGCGTGCGAGTACTCCCATTGGCGCCGAAGGTGCTCCCAATCTTCCGGCAACATGGTCCAGTTCTGGGTGATCTGGTTGACCGGAAAGGTGAAGGCGAAAAAGATCGCGAGGCCGGCCGCGATGGACACCGTCGCCGCCAATGCCAGAGCCATCGGCGCGCCCTGCCCGCGCAGCACCAGCGTCAGCGTGGCCGCCGATAGCAGAGCGGCGAAGATGGGAATCCCCAGCAGTGCCCATCCCCGATAGATCTGCTGCACCGTCAGGTAGTCATCCGCCAGCAATTGCATCTTGTTCGGCAAAGCGAATAGATGGGCCATGCCGGCCGCCATCGCCACGGCCGTCAAAAGGATGGTCACGAAGTAAAGCACGCGCGTTGTCATAGTCCCTCCTCGAGGGCAGCATTCGCCTTTCCAATCAGACAAATCCCCAACGGCACTCCGTGGTGCTCGCGCTAAGTGACACAATCCCATGATCAACAGGGCCGCTGCCGCCAAGGACGCGGCGGTGCGTAGATGATTGCTCGGGCGTGACCTGCACGAAGCGGATCTCGCGCCCAGTCGCCGCGCCGATCTCCCGCACCGCCTGCTCGAAGGTCAGCAGCCGCGGACCGCTCAGCTCGTAGAGCTGGCCGGCGTGACGCGGGTCGGGCGCCTCCACCGCCACCTCGGCGATGTCATCGGCATCGACGAACGGCTCACCGACGTTGCCGGCCGGCAGGGCGACCTCGCCGCTCATCACGGCATCGCGCAGGTAGTTCTCGCTGAATTTCTGGGCGAACCAGCTCGCGCGCAGGATGGTCCAGGGCAGCCCGGATTCACGTACCACCTGCTCGGCACGCTGGGCCTCCTCCTCGCCGCGGCCGAACAGCAGCACCAAGGGCGTGACGCCGCTCCTTGCCGCCAGGTCCACGAGGGCGCGAACCCGATCCACGGCCCCGGGACTGGCCAGGTCCGGGTAGTAGGCGAGATACAGGGCACCGATCCCGTCCAGCGCCGGCGCCCAGGTGGCCTCGTCATCCCAGTCGAACGGCGGGTTGCCGGAGCGGGAGCCAACCCGGACGGGCAGGCCGCGCTGTGCAAGGCACTCGGCGACCCGGCGGCCGGTCTTGCCGGTACCGCCGAGGACCAGGGTGGGGCGAGACTTTGTTCTGTCGCGGTGTTGCATGCTTTTTTCCATCCCGTTTCGTTGATGACGCAAGGCGTTGATCGAAGCTCCCGCGCCGAGGTACGAAGACGCTGCCGCGGCTCTCCCGGGAGTCAGCGATAGCCGGTGACATCCGCCGGCCGCCCCGCGTCCTGAACCTCGGTGAGATACCTCCAGGCATCAGGCTGGCTGCCGTCGAGATCGGTGAAGCCGTACACCTTCGCCAGTTGCCCGCTTGACAGCGACTCGCCGTTCCAGCGCGATACCTGGGGATCCCCCGCCAGAGCCGCCACGGCGCGGCCGACAAATGCCGGACTCTCGGAGATGGCGAAATGCGGCTCGACCTTCGTGGCATCGAGCCAGTTCGCTTCCGTGACGCCGTAGGCCTCCAGCATCGCCTCCGAGCGCAGCCAGCCGGGGGTGAGCGATACGGCCGTCGCCTTGTATGGTCGAAGCTCATGGGCCAGCGCGAACGCCATCCGATTCACCGCCGCCTTGGCCAGGTCATAGAAAAAGGACACCCGGTAGTGGGTGGCGTTGTAGGCGTCCGTGCCGTCGGTGACCTCGACGACCAGTCCCCCGGGCTCCTTGATGAGCAGCGGCAGCGCGAAATGGCTGGTGATGGCGTGGGTGTCCACGGCGAGCCGCAGGGTGCGCAGCCCGTAGTCAAGCGAGGACTCCCAGACCGCCTTCCCCCATTCCATCCGGGTGGCGCCCCAGATGTTGTTGACCAGGATGTGCAGGGCGCCGTGCTCGTCTGCGATGCGCGTCAACAGCGCCTGCACCTCGTCGGGTATCAGATGGTCGACCTGGACGGCGATCCCGCGGCCGCCGGCTTCATCCACCAATGCGGCGGTCTCCTCGATCGTCTCCGGACGGTTCATCTCCGAGCGTTGGGAGCGGGTCGTTCGCCCTGTCACGTAGACGACTGCCCCCGATGCGCCGAGCTGCACCGCGATTCCGCGCCCCGCACCTCGGGTCGCCCCGGCGACCAACGCGATCCTGCCTGTCAGCGATGTCTGCACCATCGGTCTCCCAGTGCGGGGTACAGGCGGTGCATCAGCTTCGGTCGAACATCGCGGTATAGCGACGCTGCATCTCCTCGGGCGACACCTCCTCGATCCTGTGCCCGATCATCCAACGGTGGCCGAAGGGGTCGCGAATCACGCCGGACCGCTCGCCATAAAAGGCGTCCGTTGGCTCGCGCTCGACAGTGGCGCCGTGTTTGACGGCGCGTCGGATCATCGCGTCGGCGTCATCGACGTGCAGGTGAATCGATACCGGTGTTGCGCCGATGGCCGCGGCGCCCCTAAGGCCGTGCTCGGGGTATTCGTCCGACAGCATCAGGGTCATGTCCCCGAGCAGGATCTCCGCGTGGCCGATGCGACCGCTCGGCTCGACAAGGCGAAACTTCTCGCGTGCACCGAAAGCGTCGGTGTAAAACCCGATCGCCGCCGACGCATCGTACACACGCAGGTACGGGAATATCTCGTGAATCTTCAAGCGCATTCTCCATCCTGGTCGGGTTGAATCAACGGATGCCGCTACTGGCATGGTGTCTGTCGGCGAGCGCGGTCGGCTTTCGCCATCGTCCCAACACCCGGCAGAGCGCCGCATGCGCTGAGAATGGCGGCGGGCTCGTCCGCGTGGTATCGGTAGATTTCCTGATCGGCGAGGGGAACGGCGGCAAGACTCCATCAACGTACGCCATGATCATCACGGCGATAGAGCGTTCGACGGCCGCTAGAGGCCGTCAGGTGCGCTGCAACTTGGCGATAGCTGCCGGGCTCCAACCCTGTACCAGGGTGTGCTCGGTGTGTTTTCCGCCGGCCCCTTGTCCGATAGTCGTTTGGCGCGCCGCCAGATCGACCGGGGCAGACCACTGGTGTCGAGCGTCCGCATCCGCTCCGAACCTCGCCTCTGGCGCTAGCCGAGGCGCCGACGGCGCAGTCCGATCGGTGTCATCTCGGGTTGATGTTGGCTTGCGGACGTGGACGCCTATGCGTGTCCGCCGCCGCGGGCTCGGTGACGGGCCTAGGTAGTGCCTGAAAGAAAACACCGTTTTCAGCCCCTCGCTCATTCCCCGGCGCCAGGCGGCCCGGGGCGATCTCATTGAATCGTGTGCGATGATCCGCGATTGGTGCGAATCAATGAGAATCGCTCTCATTGCGGTCAACCGACGGGCAGAGCGATCCCGCGAGGGTCGCTATCTGCCCCCTTCTGCCGCCTCTCAGGCCATATTCGAAGCTTGCACGGCGCTTAGTCGCTGGTGTCGCCCAACGTCTTGCACTGTCCCTGGCTGCCGACGTGCCGCCTCCCGGCGGTAGCGGAACGGTCGGGGGTCCTTATCCCTCGTGGGTTAGAAGCGCTGAAGCGCTAATCGAGCTTGATCTCCCCCCGAAAGGTCGACTCGATTCCTAGGTCGGGAACACTCAGGGTCATCGTCGCCTTAAAGGTCTCGTTGCCTTCGATTTCCCGGTCAGTCATGGATCCTTGCTCTTCATTCCCAGTGTTTTGTATATACGAAATTGTCTTCGGTATCAGTGGCATCCCGAAGCAGGTCGTCGACCACGGTGTAGGCAACCGCAAATTCCGCGGTCTGAGCGTCGCCCGGGCAAAGGTTTCCTTCACCGATATACATCGAAACATCTTCTTCGTCGAGGATGGTCAACACCTCCCGGAAGAGCGACGCGTCAAGTGTCTCCGTCGTTAAACAATCCGATAACGATTCAAGTGTGCAGTCGGTCATCTCATCGCAGTGAACTTGGGGCATTCTTCCCCCTTCTTCAGGCGTGCGGCTCGATAGCCAAGTGCGCAGGTAGCGGTACGCATACTCCCGGATGTAGCCGTCGGCGTTGAAAAAGGAGCTATGGCCATGCGTCCTCCGAAGATCCAGCAGTTTTGCGATGTGCAAATCGAAAGCACGACGTTTAAAGGCGTTGCGGACGATCATGTCAGCCATGGGTCTAGTCTCCAGAGTCGCTGTGGCCCCGGCCTTTTTGGGCCGGGTATTGCTCCTATTACTTCTTATCGGTCCGACGGTAAAAGCCATCGCCGGCGTGTACGCATGCGATTTGAGTCGTGGTGATTGCCATGGTTTCTCAACACTTCTTCAATTGCTTCGATTGCGACCGGCGACTTCGGCGACGCGTCTTGCGCAATCCGGAGTTGGAGTTCCGCTTTATGCGGCGGGTCCGATGTCCCACTGTTACGACCACGCCCTCCTTGGTTTCCAAGCAGTACATCCTGGATAGGCGGTCTGAGTCCTCGTTCATGCTATCGAGGAAACGCACCACCTCCTGCCATCTCCGCTTGTCGAAGTAGCGGATGCGGGCGCCGTTCGAGTACTCGGTACGCCCGCACGTACGCAGAAGGTCAAGCGCTTGTAGGGGGATTGCCCGTTGTTGGAGACGCTGGGCGGCGTGATCGGTCAACTGCATGTTGGTCTACCTGCATCGCTGGTTGTTGGTCCAAACGGATTGTCGGGAAGGCGCTCGCTGCACGGCCCGAAAAAAAGGGCGGCCGATGAGCCCGCCCCTTGCCGTAAGGGATTTGGGATCGTTTGGCCGCTCTAGCCCGCATACCAATCGAACACGCGTCTTAGATCGTGTTCATTACCGAACTGGAGCACGAGGATTCGCTGCCCCGATTTTCCGAGGTACTGTTTCACCACGGCCTTTCCCGATCCCTCCTGTTTCAGTATCTGGGTACGAAAGTCCGTGGGCAGCGACTCCCATGCTTGGTTCTTGGCGGAAACGTCGTTGATAGACATGACCACGCTGCTCTTGGCTTCGTGTACGACGGCGTAACGGCCGTTGATGTTGAAAATCCAGCCCTTGCTGCGACCTTCGTTTTCGGGTTGCGCACCCCAGGATTTCAGTTTTTCGCAAGCGATCTGCGGGTCGAATGCCACGAGTGTGTATCTCCTTAACAAGGCGAGAATGACGGCCACATATGCCGTAACGGTGTTTTGTTCCGCGGCCTCGCCGTTACGCTCCGAGGATGTACCAAGGGTACCCGGTTTATTTTGGTCTCCATCACGACTTAGCCGTTCGGCAACCACAGACCCGAAGGTACGCGGTTTACTTTGGTCTCACGCACGAACCTCTGCCTATGGGTGGGCAATCCGGGCAACCTCGGCGAAGCTGCGGTAGACGGCGTTGCCATCCCAGAACAGCACTGCTTCGTGCTCGACAATTGGCCCCGGCACGGCGGCAGCCGGAATCCGAGCGGCGTCCGACCAGTCCCGCGAGCCCAGTGAGGCGTATGGATCCGGTCATTCCATCACGACGGGGTTCCCATGGTCACGAATCCGGGAATGTGCGTGCAGCGCGGCCGCGGGAAGGGGCCGCTGATCGAGCATTCCGAGCGAGCTCGCTCGGTGCGGCTGCGTTCCAACGCGAAGAGTCGATCAGTAGGGCCAGCTTCTAGATGTGGCGTCGAACCCGCTCCCAAGCCCTCCAGACGCCGTCGCCTGCTCGC
>JBGSTR010000558.1:0-21637 GCA_041736365.1 Chromatiaceae bacterium
CCGACGCCGCCGTTCGGGTAGCGCAACCGAGTCCTCCCCCGGCGTGTCCGACGGCGGAGGGCGCTGATATTCGTTTGCCCGCGCTGGGCGGATCGCCGTCGCGGGTGCTGGTAGAACTGCGGCGGCGCGGGCACTATCCTCGCGGCGAAACCTAGAAACCCTCGGATTGGTCTATGCCACTGGAACAGATTTCGGTCGCGACGCTCGCCGCAATGAAGGCGAGCCGCGAGCGCATCGCCTGCCTCACCTGCTATGACGCGACCTTCGCCCGGCTGATCGACAGCGCCGGCGTGGATCTGATGCTGATCGGGGACTCGCTGGGTATGGTCATACAGGGTCATCCCACCACGGTGCCCGTGACCATGGAGCAGATGGTCTATCACACCGCCTGCGTCGCGCGTGGCCGACGCCGTGCTCTCTTGGTGGCGGATCTGCCGTTTCTCGCCTACACCACCCCCGAGCGGGCGCTCGAGAACGCGGCGCGGCTGATGCAGGAGGGGGGCGCGGACGCGGTCAAGCTCGAGGGCGGATCGGCGATGCTCGAGACCGTGCGCAGGCTGGCGGAGCAGGGCGTTCCGGTTTGCGCCCACCTGGGTCTGCTTCCGCAGTCGGTGCATCGCATCGGCGGCTACCGGTTCCAGGGGCGCGATCATGCCTCCGCACAGGGCATTCGGCATGAGGCCGTCGCCATGCAGGACGCGGGCGCCAGTCTGCTGGTGCTGGAGTGCGTACCCTCGGCACTGGCGAGCGAGATCAGCCAAGGCCTCGCAATCCCGGTGATCGGTATCGGCGCGGGGGCGGGATGCGACGGTCAGGTGCTGGTGCTCTACGACATGCTGGGCCTGCACGCGGGGAAGCCGCCGCGGTTTAGTCGCGACTTTCTTGCCGCCGGCGGCAACGTGGTCGGCGCGCTGGGTGCTTACGTCGCCGCGGTGAAGTCGGGCGCCTTCCCGGGCCCGGTTGAAACGGCGTACTGAGCGCGGCAATGGACGAGACGGCGCACCTCGGACAATTGCGCGCGTGGCTGCTGGACTGGCGTCGCCACGGCCAGCGCATTGCGTTCGTTCCCACCATGGGTAATCTGCACCGGGGCCATATGGCGCTGATCCGCGAGGCGCGCCGACGCGCGGTGCGGGTGGTGGCAAGCGTCTTCGTCAATCCGCTGCAGTTCGGTCCGGGCGAGGACCTGGATGCCTACCCGCGCACCCTTGACGCGGATCGGCGGATGCTGGCGGACGAAGGTTGCGATCTATTGTTCACGCCGGAGGCGTCGGTCATGTACCCGCACGGGCAGTCGGCCCACACCCGGGTCGAAGTTCCGCAGGTCTCCGACATACTCTGCGGTGCCAGTCGGCCGGGCCATTTCGTCGGCGTCGCCACTGTGGTCTGCAAGCTGTTCAACATGGTGCAGCCGGACATCGCCGTATTCGGCGAAAAGGACTTCCAGCAGCTCTTGGTCATTCGGCGCATGACCCGGGACCTGGCGATGCCGGTCGAGATTGTCGGTGTGCCGACCGTGCGCGAGCCCGACGGACTCGCTCTGAGCTCCCGCAACGGCTATCTGTCCGCCGCGGAGCGGGTCCGGGCACCCGCCCTGCATCAAGTGCTGAGCACGGCCGCCGAGCGGCTGCGCGAGGGGAATTCACCCTCGGCGGTGGAGGACGAGGCGCTCGCCGGACTACGCGAGGCCGGGTTGGTGCCGGATTACGTCAGCGTGCGCTGTGCCGCGGATCTCTCCGCCGCCGCCGCGACGGACCTGGATCTGGTGCTCCTGGCCGCGGCGCGGCTTGGGTCGACCCGATTGATCGACAATCTGCGTGTGACGCGAGCGATGCCTCACCCGCCGGCGGCCAATGACCGCGACTCGCGTGGGGAGACATTTCCCCCAGCTCTCCAGTAGACTTTGCCCGGCTTTCGATCGATCGCGAATGGTGCGCCGCAGCAATCGATGCGTTAGACTAGCGCCCGCTCGAAAATAACGATGTTCCGCGGAGCAAAAGGCCCGGCCATATCGGCCGCGGGAGGATTGTGGACATGCATCTAACGTTGCTGAAGTGCAAGCTGCACCGAGCTTGTGTGACCCATGCCGAGGTCGACTACGAAGGCTCCTGCGCGATCGACGAGGAGCTGCTCGAGTTGGCGGGCATCCGCGAGTACGAGCAGATTCAGCTCTACAACGTGACCAATGGCGAGCGTTTTACGACCTATGCCATTCGTGCGGAGGCGGGCTCGCGCGTCATCTCGGTGAACGGCGCGGCTGCCCACAAGGCCTCGCCCGGGGATCGGGTCATCATTTGTGCCTTTGCGAGCATGACCGAGGCCGAGGCGGATGTGTTCCGACCCGTGCTGGTCTACCTCAATGAGCATAATCGGGTGACGCGCACCGGCGATTCGATACCCGCTCAAGTCGCCTGAATCGATCCTTCTCTCGCCCCGCCGCACCCGGCAGGTGAATCAGGCCATTGCAGCGGCTTGAAGCGCACTGCGATCCGCCAGGGCCTGCGCGTACAGATCAAGGTAGCGACGCGCACTTGCCTCCCAGCTCAGATCTTGGGACATGCCCGCAAGGGCGACCCGGCGCCATTGGTCCGGATCCCCGCGGTAGAGCAACAGCGCCTGTTGAACGGCTTCCCACAGCGCGTCGGCGGTCGGCTCGTCGAATAGGAATCCCGTGGCCGAGCCGTCGTCCAACGCTTGCGGTCCAGCGTGAACGATAGTGTCCGCCAGTCCGCCGGTGCGATGGGCGATCGGCGGCGTCCCGTAACGCAGGCTGTAGATCTGATTGAGCCCGCAGGGCTCGAAGCGCGACGGCATCAGGAAACTGTCGCAGCCCGCCTCGATGCGGTGCGCGCGCGCCTCGTCGTAGCCGACGAATACGCCGACCTGCTTCGGAAAATCAGCGGCGATGGCGAGCAACGACTCCTCGATCGCGCGCTCACCCGCGGCCTGGGCGACGAAATGGATGCCGGGATCCTCCAACAGATCGGGCAGGATCTCAAGGATCAGGTCCACGCCCTTCTGCTCGACCAGACGGCCGATGTAGCCCAGCACGAAGGCGTCCTCGTTGCGCGGTAGACCGAATTCCCGCTGCAGCTCGAGCTTGTTTTCCGCCTTCAGCGCGAGCTGCTCGGGGTCGTAGTTCTGGGCGATCAGCGGGTCCGCCGCCGGATCCCACTCGCGGTAATCGATACCGTTTAGAATGCCGCTGAAACGGTTGCCGATTTGTCGCAGAAGGCCATCCAATCCGCAGCCGAAGCGCGGCGAGCAGACTTCCCGTGCGTAGGTGGGACTGACGGTGTTGACCCGGTCGGAGAATACGATCCCGCCCTTGATGAACGACATGCGCTGGTGGAACTCGAGCCCGGCCAAGGCCCAAAGCTCCGGCGGCAGTCCGAGGCGCTCGAACGTGGCGCGGTCGAATAGGCCTTGGTAGGCGAGGTTGTGGATCGTGAATACCGTCGCCGGACGTTCTTGGACACCTCGCAACAACGGTGCCGCCAGGCCGGTCTGCCAGTCGTTGGCATGCAGCACGTCCGGGCGCCAGCCGACCGCGGGGATCCCCTGCGCGATCATCGCCAGCACCCGGCTGAAGAGCAGGAAGCGTTCGGCGTTGTCGCCCCAGTCGCGGCCGCTGAGGTCGGTATACGGGTTGCCCTCGCGGCAGAAATGCTCTGGGGCATCAATGAGATAGATCGGGAGATCCCCGTCCGGATGGTAACCCTGGAGGATGCGTGCATTGCAGCGAGACCCGGGCACCTTGATATCGCAAAGTGTCTCTGGCTCGCGTAAATGCCTTGCGGCTCGCGGGTAGGCTGGGATAATCAGGCGGGCGTCGTGACCGAGCTCGCGCAGTGCGGCGGGAAGGCTCGCCGCAACGTCGGCGAGGCCGCCGGTCTTGATCAGTGGATGCGCTTCGCTGCTGGCCATGAGGACCCGCAGCTGGGCCTGCGCTGATGTCGGGTGCGGAGACATTTGCATCACGGCGGATCCCTGAGCCTGGGCATCGCGATCGCGGGCACCCAAGGAAACGATTTAGTTATTCAGCGTGTGCCGCACGGCGACCCGCAACGGCACGTTAGCACATTTGGCAACCTACTAGGGGTCAAAGCGATGTTGGATCCCTGCGCGATGGTGATCTTCGGTGCGACCGGAAACCTGTCGAGCATCAAGCTGCTCCCGGCCTTGTATCACATCGAGGCGGCGGCGCGGCTGAATGACGCCACTCGGATCCTCGGCTTCGGTCGCCGCGCCTGGTCGGACGACGATTGGCGCGAGGAGGTCGGCCGCATTCTCCACGAGCGTCTCCCGCGGCCGCCGGATCCATCGGTGCTCGCCCGTCTGCTGGGCCGCTTGCACTTCATCGAGGGCGACCTCGAAGATCCGGAGGCGTACGCACGCTTGGCCGCGAGTCTGCGCTCCGCCGGCGAGCTCCCCGACAACCGCCTATTCTATCTGGCGGTGGCGCCCACCCACTACGGCGTAATTGCCGAACAATTGGCCGCGAACGGATTGCAGCAAGAGGATGCCGGTTGGGCGCGTCTGGTGGTCGAGAAGCCCTTCGGCTTCGATCTCGAGAGCGCCAGTATTCTCGACCGGCGCCTGCACCTGACCTTCGGCGAGTCGCAGATCTACCGGATCGATCACTACCTGGGCAAGAGCACGGTGCAGAACGTGCTTGTGTTCCGGTTTGCGAATCTACTGCTGGAGCCCCTGTGGAATCGCAACTACATCGACCACGTGCAGATCTCGCACGCCCAGTCGGCGGGGATCGAGGAGCGGGCCGGCTTCTACGACGGTGTCGGCGCCATGCGCGACATGATCCAGAGTCATCTGCTGCAGATGCTGACCCTGGTGGCGATGGAGCCGCCACCGTGCCTGGACGCGGAGGCCCTGCGCGACGAGAAGGTCAAGGTGCTGCGCTCCATCCGGCCGATTCCACGCGAGGCGGTGCACGCCCACGCCTACCGGGCTCAGTATGCAGCCGGCCGAGTCGGCGAGGAGAAGGTGCCGGGCTACCGCGACGAGAAAGGCGTGGGGCACAACAGCACTACCGAGACCTTTGCCGCGTTGAAGCTTTACATCGACAACTGGCGGTGGAAAAACGTGCCCTTCTACCTGCGCACCGGCAAGCGGCTCGGCGCCACCAATTCACTGATCGCGATTCGTTTCAAGCACCCCCCGCAGCAGCTGTTTCGCTATACGGCGATCGAACGACTCGAGCCAAACTGGTTGCTGTTGAACATCCAGCCCAACGAATGCATGCGTTTGGAGATCCAGGTCAAGCAGCCGGGTCTGGAGATGCGCGCGCAGACCGAGCGGCTGGACGCCAGCACCTGCACCATTGCGCCCGATCGGATCGACGCCTACGAGGCGCTGATCCTCGACGTGATCGAGGGGGATCACACCCATTTTTTGCGCTACGACGAGGTGAGCTGGGCGTGGCGGGTCGTCGATCCGATCCTCAAGCTGTGGGCGACCGAGCGCGATTTCATTCACACCTACCCGGCCGGCTCCTGGGGTCCGCCGGAGGTCAATCGTCTGTTCGATCGCGATGATCAATCTTGGCGCAACGGACTCGACGGCTGAATCCGCGGCACCGAAGCGAACCATGCCGCCGCGCGGCAACCACCTAGGTCTTGGCGGGAAACCCCCGCCGGACGCCGGACCGATTAGGAGATACGACGATGTCGCTTGTGAACCAGACGCCGCAGTGGAAGAGCTTGGAAGCACACCGGCAGCGGATGCAGGGGGTCCGGATGCAGGATCTTTTCGCGGCCGACCCGAAGCGCGCCCAGACACTAAGCCTCGCAGCGGCGGGAATCTACGTCGATTACTCCAAGAATATCGTGACGCCCGAGACCCTCGGGCTGTTGCGCGACTTGGCGGACGCGGTCGATCTCAAGAACTGGATTCGGCGCATGTTCGAGGGCGATCCGATCAACAACACCGAGGGGCGCGCGGTGCTGCACGTGGCGCTGCGCAATCGCTCCAATCGACCGATTGTGGTGGACGGCGAGGACGTGATGCCCGGCGTCAACGAGGTGCTGGGCCGTGTCGAGCACTTCGTGCGGGCGGTGCGCTCCGGAGAATGGCTGGGCTACACGGGCGAGCGCATCACCGATGTGGTCAATATCGGGATCGGCGGCTCCAACCTGGGGCCGAAGATGGTTTGCGCCGCGCTGGGACCCTACCAGACCGACGCCTTGCGGGTGCACTTCGTGTCGAATATCGATGCCACGCACTTGGCCGAGACCGTGCGCGTGCTCGACCCCGCAACCACCCTGTTTGTGATCGCCTCCAAGACGTTCACCACCCAGGAGACGATGACCAACGCCAACAGCGCCCGCGTCTGGACGCTCGCCGCGCTTAAGGATCCCGCCGCGGTCGCCCATCACTTTGTGGCCGTCTCCACCAATGCCGTAAGGGTGGCCGAATTCGGGATCGACACCGCCCACATGTTCGGGTTTTGGGACTGGGTCGGTGGGCGTTACTCGCTCTGGTCCGCGATCGGGCTGCCGATCGCGCTGGCGGTGGGGTTCGATCGTTTCGTGGAGCTCCTCGAAGGGGCTCATGCCATGGACGAGCACTTCCGCACCGCGGAGCTTGGAGAGAACCTGCCGGTCTTGCTCGGCTTGATCGGGGTCTGGTACGCGGATTTTTTTGGCGCGGCGACCCATGCGGTGCTCCCATACGACCAGTACTTGCGACATTTCCCGGCCTACCTGCAACAGGGCGACATGGAGAGCAACGGCAAGTGCGTCACGCGCGAGGGCGCGGCGGTGGACTACGCCACCGGACCGGTCGTCTGGGGGGAGCCGGGCACCGACGGCCAGCACGCCTTCTATCAGCTCATTCACCAGGGCACGCAGTTGATTCCGGCGGACTTCATCGGGACGGTGCGCAGCCACAACGAGCTTGGCGACCACCACATCAAGCTGATGGCGAATTTCTTTGCGCAGACCGAGGCCTTGATGCGCGGCCGCACGGCGGACGAGGCCCGACGGGAAATGCTGGACGCGGGCGTCGACGAGGCGCGAGCCGGATTCCTGGCGAGTCATCGCACCTTCCCGGGAAATCGTCCCACCAACAGCATCCTGCTGGAGATGCTGACCCCGCGGACCCTGGGTGCACTGATCGCGCTGTACGAGCACCGTATCTTCACCCAGGGGGTAATTTGGGGCGTCAACTCGTACGATCAGTGGGGCGTCGAGCTGGGCAAGCAGCTCGCGAGCGTGATCCTGGACGAGCTGCGCTCCGGCGCCGTCACTGCCGATCACGATGGATCGACCCGCGCACTGCTGCAACGCTTCATGCGCGATCGCGGCGTTTGAGCGCGTGCGCCGAGCGAGGGTAGCACCGGCTGGATCGCCGGTGACCGAATCGACCGGCGAGCGGCTCACCGGTCGCCGGGGGGTGTCGAGCGGTACTGGCGAGGGCTTGCCCGATCTTGCTAACCTCGTGCGATGAAAAAAGGACCGGTCGCCTCCAAGAAATGCGCCTCGCGGGGCCCTAACGCTTGAACCTGCGCCGTCAAATACGCTCTAAGCTCGCTGGCGGAGGAAGTATTGCGCCGTTCTTAGGTCGTGGTTTGTTCACGGCAGCCAAGGCGCGGCTCGATCATCCGCGGGGGAGATCCGCCAACCGGATCGCGGGGTGCCGCCGAACGCAGCCGGGCCGCTGGTTTCCCAGCGGGCTCGCGGTGGGGCTTGTCTTTCTTCCTTTCCGCCACGACCAACACAACATAGGAAACGCGGGCGCCGGGAACGAATGCCCGCGTCATCAACGCCAGACTCGAATGAGGTAGTGCGATGTCGATCTTCGAACGGTATCAGGCGCGTTACGAGACTTCCCGCGAGGAGTTGATGAGCCTGGACGAGTATCTGCAGCTCTGCAAGCGGGACCCGAGCGCGTACGCCGGGGCGGCGGAGCGCCTGCTGATGGCCATTGGAGACCCGGAGCTGGTCAACACCCGCGACGATCCGCGTCTCAGCCGGATCTTCCAGAACAAGATGATCCGGCGCTATCCGGCGTTCGCGGAATTCTACGGCATGGAAGAGCCGATCGAGCACCTGGTGTCCTACCTGCGGCATGCGGCCCAAGGGCTGGAGGAGAAGAAGCAGATCCTCTATTTGCTCGGCCCTGTGGGCGGCGGAAAATCGTCGTTGGCCGAAAAGCTCAAGGAGCTGATGGAGCAGGTGCCCTTCTACGCGATCCACGGCTCGCCGGTGTTCGAGTCTCCGCTGGGGCTGTTTTCGCCCGAGGAGGACGGCCCGATCCTCGAGGAGGATTACGGCATCCCGAGCCGCTATATGCGCAGCATCATGTCGCCTTGGGCGGTCAAGCGCCTGCAGGAGTACAACGGCGATATCACGCGTTTTCAGGTCGCCAAGCTCTACCCGTCGATCTTGGAGCAGGTTGCGATTGCCAAGACCGAGCCGGGCGACGAGAACAACCAGGATATTTCCTCTCTCGTGGGCAAGGTCGACATTCGCCAGCTCGAGCGCTTCGCCCAGCACGATGCCGACGCCTACAGCTACTCGGGTGCCTTGTGTCGCGCCAACCAGGGCATCATGGAGTTCGTGGAGATGTTCAAGGCACCGATCAAGGTGCTGCACCCGCTGCTCACCGCGACCCAGGAAGGCAACTACAACGGCACCGAGGGTCTCTCCGCGCTGCCGTTCCAGGGCATCATTCTCGCTCACTCCAACGAGTCCGAGTGGCAGACCTTCCGCAACAACAAGAACAACGAGGCGTTCCTCGATCGCGTCTTCATCGTCAAGGTTCCCTACTGCCTGCGTTTCAACGAAGAAGAGAAGATCTACCAGAAGCTGTTGCGCAACAGCTCGCTGTCGAAGTCGCCGTGCGCCCCCGGCACCCTGGAGATGCTGGCGCAGTTTTCCGTCCTGACGCGTCTTAAGGAGCCGGAGAATTCCAGCATCTTCTCCAAGATGCGGATCTACGACGGTGAAAATCTCAAGGATTCGGATCCCAAGGCGAAGTCGGTGCAGGAGTACCGCGATTACGCCGGCGTCGACGAGGGCATGACCGGCATCTCCACTCGCTTCGCGTTCAAGATCCTCTCCCAGGTCTTCAATTTCGACCACACCGAGGTCGCCGCAAACCCGGTGCACTTGCTCTATGTGCTCGAACGCCAGATCGCCCGGGAGCAGATGCCTTCCGAGGTGCAGGAGCGCTATCTGGGCTTCCTCAAGCAATACTTGGCCCCGCGCTACGCGGAGTTCATCGGCAAGGAGCTGCAGACCGCCTATCTCGAATCCTACTCGGAGTACGGTCAGAACATCTTCGACCGCTACGTGACCTACGCGGATTATTGGATTCAGGATCAGGAGTATCGCGATCCGGATACCGGCGAGATGATGGACCGAGCGGTCCTGAACGCCGAGCTGGAGAAGATCGAGAAGCCGGCCGGCATCTCCAATCCCAAGGATTTCCGCAACGAGATCGTCAATTTCGTGCTGCGCGCACGGGCCAACAACGGCGGTGCCAACCCGCGCTGGACGAGCTACGAGAAGCTGCGCGTGGTGATCGAGAAGAAGATGTTCTCCAACACCGAGGAGCTGCTGCCCGTGATCTCGTTCAATGCCAAGGCATCGGGCGACGAGCAAAAGAAGCACGACCAGTTCGTCGATCGGATGACCGACAAGGGATACACGCCCAAACAGGTGCGGTTGCTGTCCGAGTGGTATCTGCGGGTTCGCAAGGCGCAGTAATGATCGGGCACCCGGGCATCCGCGAAGATAAGCGCCTGACGGCGGCCGAGCGCGCAAACCGACGCCGTGCAGGGCGTCCAAGATAGGGAAGTGCATGTCTCATTTCATCGATCGGCGTCTCAACGGCAAGAACAAGAGTGCGGTCAACCGACAGCGCTTTCTCAAGCGCTACAAGACCCAGCTCAAGCGTGCCGTTGCCGATGCGCTCAACCAGCGCAGCATCACCGACGTCGATTCGGGGGAGCAGGTCGGTATTCCCTCCAAGGACATCTCCGAGCCGGTCTTTCATCACGGCCCGGGCGGAACCCGCGAGGCGATCCATCCGGGCAATAAGGAGTTCGTCGCCGGCGATCGCATCCAAAGACCCGAGGGCGGGGGCGGCGGGTCGGGGCAAAGCGGGGCGGGAAAGGGCGAAGCGGGCGAAGACGACTTTGTCTTCAACCTCTCCCGCGAAGAATTCATGGATCTGCTCTTCGACGACCTCGAGCTGCCGAATTTGGTGCGCAATCAGCTGATGGGCACCACGGAGTTTAAGACAGTACGCGCGGGCTATTCGACCGACGGATCCCCATCGAATATCGACGTGGTGCGCTCCTTGAAAGGCGCCATTGCGCGCCGCACGGCACTCGGCGCGCCCCATCGGGAACGAATTCGGGCGCTGGAGGAGGAGCTCGCGGCGCTGTTGGATACGGGTGTCGCCGCGGACGATGTCGGCGTGCTCGCGCTCGAGGAAGAGATCGAGCGCTTGCGGGCACGGGTTGCCGCGCTACCCTTCATCGACACCTTCGATCTGCGCTTTCAGAGCTTCACCAAGCTTCCAGAGCCGACCAGCAAGGCGGTCATGCTGTGCATCATGGATGTCTCGGGCTCGATGGATCAGGCGCGCAAGGGTCTTGCGAAGCGCTTCTTCATCCTTCTCTATCTGTTCCTGAAGAGAAACTACGACAAGATCGAAGTCGTCTTCCTGCGTCACCACACGATCGCCCAGGAGGTGGACGAGCAGGAATTCTTCTACTCCCGCGAAACCGGCGGCACGGTGGTCTCCAGCGCCCTGAACCTGGCCTACGAGGTGCTCCAAGAGCGCTATGACCCGAGCGTCTGGAACATCTACGCGGCACAGGCCTCGGACGGCGACAACTGGGATTCCGACTCGGTGGTTTGCCGCGATCTGCTCACGCGCAAGCTGTTGCCGTTGATGCGCTACTTCGCCTATGTGGAGATCACCCCGCGCCAGCATCAGAGTCTGTGGTACGCGTATCAAGAGGTACAGATGGCGCACAGGCATTTTGCGATGCAGCAAATCGATTCGGCCGCCGACATCTTTCCGGTGTTCCGAGAGCTGTTCAAGAAGCGGGAGGCGTAATGAGCCGCATCATTTCGGAATCGTCCGAATGGTCCTTTCCGTTGCTTGCTCGGTTCGATCGGGAGATCGCCGAGCTTGCGCACAATTCCTACGGCCTGGATACCTATGCCAATCAGATCGAGGTCATCAGCTCCGAGCAGATGATCGACGCCTATTCGTCGGTCGGCCTGCCGATCAGCTACCATCACTGGTCCTTCGGCAAGCAGTTCGTGAGCACCGAGCAGACCTATCGCCGCGGGCAGATGGGACTGGCCTACGAAATTGTGATCAATTCCGATCCCTGCATCGCGTATTTGATGGAAGAGAATACGCTGCCGATGCAGGCGCTGGTGATCGCGCATGCCTCCTATGGGCACAACAGCTTCTTTAAGGGCAACTATCTGTTTCGCGCCTGGACCAGCGCAGATGCGATCATTGATTACCTGGTGTTCGCCCGCCGTTACATCGCGGGCTGCGAGGAGCGTTACGGACAGGAGGAAGTCGAGCTGTTTCTCGACTCCTGCCATGCGTTGATGAATCACGGGGTCGACCGCTACAAGCGCCCCTCGCCGCTCAGCATGTCCGAGGAGCAGCGGCGGCAGCGGGAACGCGCAACCTACCTCCAGTCTCAGGTCAACGATCTATGGCGAACCGTCCCCCGCGGTGACGACGATGACGAGGCCGACGGCGAATCCCGTTGGCCCGCGGAGCCGCAGGAGAATCTGCTCTATTTCATCGAGAAGAACGCCCCGTTGCTCGAACCCTGGCAACGCGAAATCGTGCGTATCGTGCGCAGGATTGGACAGTACTTCTACCCTCAGCGGCAGACGCAAGTCATGAACGAGGGCTGGGCCACCTTCTGGCATTACACCCTATTGAATAGGCTCTATGACGAGGGACTGGTCGGCGACGGCTTCATGATCGAGCTGCTGCAATCGCACACCAGCGTGGTCTTCCAGCCGCCGTTCGACGCACCCTACTATCGCGGTATCAATCCGTATGCGCTGGGCTTCGGGATGATGCGGGATATCCGTCGCATCTGCGAGTCGCCGACCCCGGAGGACCGCGATTGGTTTCCCGAAATCGCCGGGCAGGACTGGATGAAGGTCCTGGACTTCGCGATGCGCAATTTCAAGGACGAGAGTTTCATCGCCCAATATCTCTCGCCGAACCTGATGCGCGAGATGCATCTGTTCGCGGTCCGTGACGACGATCGCGAGGACACACTCCAGGTGACGGCAATTCACGAGGATCAGGGGTATCGCGACCTTCGCCGCGCCCTGGCGGAGCAATATAATCTCGGCTCCCGCGAGCCGAACCTTCAGGTGTACAGCGTGGATCGGCGGGGCGACCGTTCGCTCACCCTGCGACACTTTCGACATAACCGGCGACCACTCGACGAATCGGCCGCGGAGATGCTCCGCCATGTCCGGCGCCTATGGGGCTTCACGGTGCGTCTGGAATCGGTTGACGACGACGGACGGATTCAATTGGTCGGTGAGAGTTGACGGAGATGCCCGACCATCCCTACCCGGACGGGAAACGCAATCAATCGGCATTTCCGCGGATTCATCGGAGGCGACCGGATCTTTACCTGTGACGGAGATCGCGGGCATGCCTCGTTTCGGTTGATCAGGCCGCAGAATTCGCTAGGATATCGGCCTGTCGCCGTTCGCAGCGGGAAATCGGCGATCAGGTTATTTTCCGGGTGCCTTCGCTGCCCCATAGAACCGCTTCTGTCGACCAACATGGACTTGGAGGCCATCCAAGGGATGCTTTTGCGAATATTCGCCAGCCTTGTCTTCGCAACCGCCGTCGTCGTCCCGGGGCTCGCCCGGTCCGATGCGTTGCTGCAGGCGACCGCCGAGTCGTTGCGGCCGGCCAAGGCTGTGTCTCTCGGTCAGGTTCCCCTGCTATCCGGACGGCTGCTCGCCGACTTTTACGCACGCCGGGGATACGCGCCGGCCTGGACGGATCAGAAGCAGATTGACGGCTTGCTGCGACTGATCGACGAAAGCGACGCCGAGGGTTTCGTCCCGGAGGACTTTCACGTCGGCAGCGTGCGCGCACTCGCCGCGCTTTATCCACTGGATCGATTCACGCCCGCACAGCGAATCGGAGCCGACCTCCAGCTCAGTGACGCCCTGCTGCGCTATGTTCACCACAGCCGTTTCGGCAAGATCGATCCAATCGCGGTCAACGGCTCCTGGAATTTCAGAGATCCCGTCCCGGCGGAGCAGTTGATCGCGGATATGGATGCCGCCTTGGCAGCCGAGGACCTGGTTGCCCGGGCCCAGTCTCTGTTCCCGCGGCCCTATTTCTACGAAGACCTCAAGCGCGCCCTAAAGCACCAAATCGGAACGGCCCACCTTAAGGATCTGTCCGCCATTCCGAACGGGCGGAATCTTGCGCTTGGCGACCGCGACGAGCGCGTATCCCTGGTGCGCGAACGTCTGGGTTTGCTGGGCGATTACACGGCCGCCGATTCACCCGAGCCCGCGCTCTTCGACGATGGGCTCCGGGACGCAGTGGTCTCTTTCCAGCGCCGTATCGGGATGTCACCGGACGGCATCGTCGGCCCGGCCACGGTCGCGGCTTTGAGCCAGCCGTTCGACGAGGACAAGGTCGAGCGCATTCGCATCAATCTCGAACGCATGCGCTGGTTGTACAGCGATCTACCGCCCGATTACGTGCTCGTGGACGTCGCCGGCTACATGGTTCACGTGGTGCGTGACGGAAAGGTGAATTGGAGCACCCGCGTGGTCGTGGGGACGCCGGAACAACAGACACCGATGTTTCGCGACCAGATGGAGCACCTGGTGTTCAATCCAACCTGGACGGTTCCACCCTCGATCCAGGAGAAGATGCGTGGTGTGTCGAGCCGCTACAAGGTGGTCGACCGCCGGACCGGGCGCGCCGTCAGCGGCGTCAACGTTAGCGATCACAAGCGCTTTCGGTTGGTCCAGGCGGCGGGTCCGGGCAACGCCCTGGGGCGCGTGAAGTTCATGTTCCCGAACGGGCATGCGATCTATCTGCACGATACGCCCAGCCGCGGCCTGTTCAGCCACCGAACGCGTGCATACAGCCACGGCTGCGTGAGGGTCCAGGATCCATTGAAGCTTGCCGAGGTGATTCTCGATGAGCCGGCATGGGATCAGTCCGCAATCAAGCGCGTCGTCAGCAGTAGCCGCACCCGCTATGTGCACCTCGATGAGCACCTCCCGGTTCTTCTCTATTACCTGACCGCGTTCGCCGATGAGAATGGCGACGTGAGCTTCCGCGGTGACGTCTATGGTCGCGACCGGGAGCTGGGTCGCGCCCTGGCCGGCGAGGCCAGCGAGGCGCGGATCAAGTTCGAGGAGCCGCCGGCGCAGCCCGATCCGGGTGCGGAGGGGGCGCCAATTCAAAGCCCGGGAGCGATCCCGCCCGCCGCACCGCAGTTGCGGGAGCCGCCGGACGGGGTGACCGTATCGGCGGTTCATGGCGTTGCACTTCCGATTGACTCGACTCCCGCGGCATCCGTGATGCATGCCGGACCCGAGGCCGCTCAGTCCGACGGGCCTTCGGCAACTAAGCTGTAGTGACTCCGGCGCTCGGCGCCGCCGATTGGCGGCGGTGCAACCCTGTCGCGCGGGATTGACGACCTGCCGGCTGCTCGCGTGGCGCGAGTCTATTCCGGGGCGGCCTGCTCGCTGGTGCTCAGCGCCAGCATATAGGCCAAGAGCGCATCCAGATCCTCCTCTTCCGCATCGACGAACATCTGCTCGGCGTATTCGTGCCAGCGGCGCCCGGAGCGGAAATCCTCCATCTGCTTCTCGAGATAGCGCGGATACTGTTGCACCACGGGCGGGTTTTCGGACTCTTCCTTGCCGCGGCCATCGAATCCGTGGCAAAGGGCACAGTCCTTCTCGTAGAGCTCCTGCCCGAGCGCCAAGTCGCCGTCGACGCGCGCCTGCACGCCGATATCTCCCGCGGCCGGCGCCGGCAACTGCGATAGATAAGTTGCTACCGCGTCGATGTGATCGGTTCTCAACCTACCCGCCTTGAAGATGGGCAACATCGGCTTGTTGGCTCGTTTGCGCGACAAAAAGCTCTTGAGCTGCAGCGTAAGGTAAGGTGCCGGCATTCCGGCCAGGCGCGGGTATTCGCCATCCTTCCCGCCGCGGGCTTCTGCGCCGTGACACTTGACGCACTCGGCTCGGTAGATTTTCTCGCCGAGTGCCGCGTCGGCGGCGTGTCCGTCGGCCACCAGCGTCATCGCCCAGGCGAGCACGGAGCAGACAGCAACCGCCTTGGCCGATTCGCGGGACAAGAACGAAGCCCGCCCCGATCCGAACGGCGGGTTGCCGCCGCGGTCGGGGTTGGGTCGGGTAGGGCGGGGTCTTGCGGTGTTCAACGTGGCGGGTGCCCTAGGGCGCGGATGCGCTGGCGGCGCTGTAGTAGGCGCTCTCGCCGGGGATGTCCCGCTCCGGGTCATAGCCGTTGGGCAGCGAATGCGCGATGCCCTTGTGGCAATCGATGCAGGTGAAGCCCGCGTCCTCCGCGTCCTCGTGACGTTGTTGGCTGCGGCTGGTTTGGGCTTCGAAGTTCATCGACTCGTAATCGTGGCAGTTGCGGCACTCCCGCGAGTCGGTCTTCTTCATCGTGTCCCAGACATGGCCCGCCAGCTCCAAGCGCTTGGCCTCGAACTTCTCCGGCGTATCCACCGAGCCCGCAAAGTGATGGTACAGCTCGTTGGTGGCCTGGACCTTGCGGACGAACTTGTGCACCCAATCCTTCGGTACATGACAGTCCGGGCAGGTGGCCCGCACGCCGGTGCGGTTCGTGTAGTGGATGGTGTCCTGCAGCTCCTGATAGACGTTCGCCTCCATCTCGTGGCAGGAGATGCAAAACTCTTCCCGATTCGTCCATTCCATGGCGGTATTGAAGCCGCCCCAGAAAATGATTCCAAGGGCTACGCCGATCAGCAGAACGATAAGTGTCTTGCGGCCTCTTCGGGCGGTCTCTTCAGTCATTGGACTGCTTCCTGGTAATGGTTCTTCGAATTGGAACGGGACCCGCCGGCGCTCGATGCGCGAGTGGCGACGAGTCTACTTCCGGCCTTGGAATGTGTTGTCGACGAGCTCGCCGCCGCCGAATTGCACCGTATGGCATTGGGTGCAGAAGTAGCGGCGCGACGAAATCTTGTCGAGCTTGTTGCCGTCTCGATCCAGGAAATGGCTGTCGCCGACCTTCGGTGCCTTTTCCTTCTCGTAGGTCTCCGGGCTGTGGCATTTCAGGCAGCCGTTTTGCCGCAGGGAGATGTCGTACTTCGAGATGTCGTGCGGGATCATCGGCGGTTGCTCCTTGTAGGAGCGCTCGATGCCGCCCTGCACCACCTCCACCCTGAACTTCTCGGGTGCGGTGGAGCCCGTGTCGATTTGCTCGCCGCGCAATGACTCCACCGCCGACGCGGCGGCGGACAGGATCAGCGTGGCCAAGGACAGGGTAAGGATCGAAAATCTCTTCTTCATGGCCTTATCTCCACCACCTCAGTGTCTAATGTGTAACGGCCGCCCGCGGATGCGGGTTGGGGAAACGGGTTTCCCGTCCGGACCAGGGATGCCCGGCATTTTCGAGCACCTTAAGTGCTTGAAAATGGAGCGGCCTGAGAGTGGCGCCTCTCGGACCGCGAAGCTGATTAAATGCCGGGACGGCATTGAATCAGCGTTTTCCTTAGCCGATTTGGGTCTCTTTACAGCGCTCCGGGAGCCCGATCCGGTTGTTGAAGCGCGAGCCGAAGCGAAACACGTCTTTCCCGCAGACATCGATGCAACGACCGCAATTGGTGCAGTTGATATCCAGGATCACCGGGCCGACGCAGTCCCGGGCGCCCTTGAGCGCGGGCTTGATCACCTGGGGCTCGGGGCAGACGGCGAAACAATCCATGCAGTCGTCGCATTGGTCGCGCCGGACGGCGGACACCCGCACCAAGGCGCCGCTCCCGATCAGCCCATAGAAGGCGCCCATCGGGCACAGGCGCCCGCACCAGCCGTGCTTCGCAATCAGCAGGTCGAACAGGAACACCGCCGCGATGATCACCCACGCGGTGCCCATGCCGAAGATCAGCCCGCGATGGAACATCGATACCGGATTGACGTACTCCCACACGATGACGCCGGTCATCAGCGGGAAGAGCATGACGAGGCCGAGGATCCAATAACGCAGATCGCGCGACAGACCGGCATTGCTCCGTAGATCGAAGCGTCGCCGCAGCCACGCCGCGAGATCCGTGACCAAATTGACCGGGCACACCCAGGAGCAGAAGACTCGCCCCCCGACCAAGGCATAGAGCACAAGCACGATCAGCGCCCCGATCGCCCCGCTCAGCACCGGGAGGCTCCCCGAGATCATGGACTGGAGCAGTAGGAACGGGTCCGTAAGCGGCAGTGTGTCGAATGTCATGCTGGCGGAGAGATTGCCCTTGACGACCCATACGCCAGCCAGCGGCCCGAGTATGAACATGGCCAGGATGCCGATCTGGCTCAGCCGTCTGGCGAGCAGCCACTTGTGGGCCACGAGCCAACCCTTGGTCTTGATGGCGTCCTTGCCCGGAAAGCCTTTGAGGGTGGCCATTACATCGGCCCCCGCTTGTTGAGGGTGTCGAGGGGGTTGTCCGAGAAGGGCACGGCATCCGCACCGTCCTCGATCAGTCCTTGACCACCGTGCTCGTAGCGCATGCCCTCGGGCAGGTTGTAGCGGTGCTCGATATCCGGCGTGACCAAGGCGCCGCCGGCCTGTTCCTTCTGCTCCCAACCGATGCGGTAGTGTTTCCCGAGCTTGCCCTTGGCGAGGCGCTGGGGCAGCACCTTGATGGCCGCTTCCTCCAGGATGCAGGCCTCCTCGCACTTCCCGCAGCCGGTGCAGCGATCGGAGTGCACCACGGGGATGAAGAAGGCATGCTTTCCCGAGCGCGCATTGTGGTGGCGCTCCAGGGTGATGGCCTCGTCCTTGATGGGACAGATCTGGTAGCAGACCTCGCAGCGCAGACCCAGGAAGGCGATGCAGCTTTCGTGGTCGACCAGCACCGCCAGTCCCATACGGGCGTCGTTGATGTCCTTGAGGTCGTGGCTCAGGGCATTGGTCGGACAGGCCGCCACGCAGGGGATCTCCTCGCACATCTCGCAGGCGCTTTCCCGGGCGATGAAGTAGGGGGTTCCGGTGGGGATGTTCTGGCCGACCTTCCCCAGGTACAGCATGTCGTAGGGACAATCGCGCACGCACAATCCGCAACGGATGCAGGCGCCGTTGAAGTCGTCCTCCGGTAGTGCCCCCGGTGGCCGCAGGTACTCGGCCGGCAGCGAGGACGCGCGGTTGGAGTAGAGGCCGAGGCCAAGCCCGAAAAGGCCCACGCCACAGGCCGTCTTGAGCACGTCGCCGATGAATCGGCGGCGCGTGACGCCCTTTCTCCTGATGGATTCCAGATCTGCCATTGCCGTTTACCCGCACCGGCCGCCGGGTGGCGAGCACCCACCCGTGGCGGCCGGAGCTTCGGTTTGGCTTACCGCGCCTAGGCCTTTTCCACCTTGCAGGCGCACTTTTTGTAGTCCGTTTCCTTTGACAACGGGCAGGTGGCGTCCAGCGTCAGCTTGTTCACCAGACGGCCCGCGTCGAACCAGGGGACGAATACCAGGCCCTCGGGCGGACGATTGCGCCCTCGGGTCTCCACGCGAGCGGTGATGTCGCCGCGCCGGGTGGAGATCTTCGCCACCTGACCGTCGCGCAGATTGAGCTTTTTGGCGTCCTTCTTGTTCATGAACAACTGGGCCTCCGGAACGGCGCGATAGAGCTCCGGCACGCGCCGGGTCATCGAGCCGGAGTGCCAGTGCTCAAGCACGCGTCCGGTGGACAACCACAGCGGATACTCGTCGTCCGGGCTCTCCGCGGGCGGGTCGTAGGGCGCAAAGATGATGTTCGCCTTGCCGTCCTTGTTGCCGTAGAAGTACACGTCGCCTTGGGCGACCTCGGGATTCTTTGCCTTCACGTAGGGGTCATAGCCCTCGCGGAAGCGCCACAGGGTCTCCTTGCCGTCGACTACCGGCCAACGTAGGCCGCGCGTCTGGTGATAGGTAGAAAAATCGGCTAGATCGTGCCCATGGCCCCGGCCGAAGCCGGCGTATTCCTCGAACATGCCCTTCTGGACGTAGTAGCCGAAGTCCTGGCTCTCGTGATTGCCGTATTCATTGCCGCGGTCATCGACGATCTTGCCCTCGAACGGGAACTGGTTGACCACACCGTTGGCGAACAGGATGTCGTACAGCGTCTTGCCCCGATACTCGGGCTTCTGGGCAAGCAGCTCCTCGGGCCAAACCTCCTCCACGGTGAAGCGCTTGGAGAACTCCATCACCTGCCACATGTCGGACTTCGACTCGCCGGGGGCCGCCACCTGCTGGCGCCAGAACTGGGTGCGTCGCTCGGCGTTGCCGTAGGCCCCTTCTTTCTCGGTCCACATGGCGGTGGGCAGGATCATGTCGGCGGCTTGCGCGGAGACCGTCGGGTACGGATCGGAAACGGTGATGAAGTTGTCCGGATTGCGCCAGCCGGGCCACATCTCCTCGTTGATGTTGGGACCGGCCTGCATGTTGTTGTTGCACTGCTGCCAGTAGCAATTCATCTTGCCGTCCTTGAGCATCCGCTGCATCAGGACGGCGTGGTATCCGATGTTCTCGTTGAGCGTACCGTCCGGCAGCTGCCAGGCCTTCTCCGTGATGGCGCGATGCTCCGGGTTCATTACCACCATGTCCGCCGGCAGACGATGGGCAAAGGTGCCGACCTCGCGTGCGGTACCGCAGGCCGAGGGCTGCCCGGTGAGCGAGAAGGGGCCATTGCCGGGCTGAGAAATCTTCCCGACCAGCAGATGCACGTTGTACATGTTGCCGTTCACCCAGCTCCCGCGGGTGTGCTGGTTGAAGCCCATGGTCCAGAAGGAAACGACCTTCTTGCCCGGGTCGGCGTAGAGCTTGGCCAGGCGCTCCAGGTTCTCCTTGGGCACGCCGCTGAGCTCGGCCGTGTAGTCGAGGGTGTAGGGCTCGACCAGCTTGGCGAATTCCTCGAAGGTAACGGGCGTCGCCGCCATCGGATTGCCCTTCTTTTCCCCGGGCTTGTTGGGATCCGGATAACCGTTGTTGGTTGCCGCCTGCTCCAGGGGATGATTCGGGCGCAGGCCGTAGCCGATATTCGTCGCCGTCTGCTTGAAGTTGACGTGCTTGTCGACGAACTCCTTGTTCACATGCCCGTTCTGGATGATGTAGTTGCAGATGTAGTTCTGGATGGCGAGATCGGTCTGCGGCTTGAAGACTACCGGGTTGTCCGCCAGCTCGAAACAACGGTTCTCGAAGGTCGAGAGCACGTGGACCTCGCAGGCGTCCTTGGTCAGGCGGGTGTCGGTGAGACGCGACCACAGGATGGGGTGCATCTCGGCCATGTTCGCCCCCCACAGCACGAACGCGTCCGCGTGCTCCAGGTCGTCGTAGCAGCCCATGGGCTCGTCGATGCCGAAGTGGCGCATGAAGGCGACCACCGCCGAGGCCATGCAGTGGCGGGCGTTGGGGTCCAGGTTGTTGGAGCGCAGGCCGCCCTTGATGAGCTTCGCCGCGGCATAACCCTCCCACACGGTCCACTGGCCGGAGCCGAACATTCCGACGCGGGTGACGCCACCCTCCTTCTTGAGCGCCTCTTTCCACTTGTGGGCCATCACGTCGAACGCCTCGTCCCAGGAGACGGGCTCGAAGTCGCCGTTCTTGTCGAACTTGCCGTTGCTCTTGCGCAGCAGCGGCTGCGTGAGCCGATCCTTGCCATACATGATCTTCGGCAGGAAGTAGCCCTTGATGCAGTTCAGCCCGCGGTTGACCGGGGCGTCCGGATCGCCCTGGCTGGCGACGACGCGGCCATCCTCTACGCCCACCAGCACACTGCAGCCGGTACCGCAGAAACGGCACGGGGCCTTGTCCCAGCGGATCCCCTCGTCGTCGCCCTCGGCCGCCGCTAGGCGGGTGGCTGCCGGAAGGGTGATGCCGGCGGCCGCCGCCGCGGCCATCGCCGCCTGGGATTTGATGAAGTCACGCCGGGAGATGGTCATTGGGTCTGCTCCTCCGCTTGGAGATCGTTGCCACCGTAGTGGTAAATCAAAATCGTATTGATTACGCCGGGAACGTCGTTCAGTGCGCCCAGGGTATCGGCCGCGAGGGTCGTGTCCGTGTCCTCGAGGGTGACGATCAGCTTGCCCTGCTCGACGCCACCGTGGACCTCGACTCCGGGCAGCGCGGCAAGCTTCGCCGCGACTTCGGGCGCTCGGCCCGGCTTGGCATGAACGACACAGCTGCAGATGTTCATGAGCTTTCCTCTACAGCAAAGGTTCGGTTGTTCCGCGTCGCCGGTGCGTGACGACTCAATGAGATCGCGCCGACGGGGCAACGCGACAGGCACATCCCGCAGCCCGTGCATGCCTCTGCACTCAGCCGCGGTAGCGCCGCGCCGCCGACCCGCGGCAGGAAGCGTATGGCCCGTTCGTCGCAGGCCTCCCCGC
>JBGSTR010000560.1:0-7291 GCA_041736365.1 Chromatiaceae bacterium
GGCCTACTTCGCGGATCTGGGCGAGCGGCGCGACGCACTCGGCTACGAGATCGACGGCGTCGTGTTCAAGGTCGACCGACTCGCCGACCAAGTCGCCCTCGGCTCCACCGCGCACCACCCGCGTTGGGCCATCGCCCGCAAGTTTCCCCCCCAGGAGGCGCTGACCCGAGTCGACGGCCTGGAGTTTCAGGTTGGCCGTACCGGCGCCGTCACGCCCGTGGCGCGGCTGGAGCCGGTGCTGGTGGGCGGCGTCACCGTCTCCAATGCGACGCTACACAACATGGACGAGGTGTGGCGCAAGGACGTACGCGTCGGCGACACGGTGTATGTGCGCCGGGCCGGCGACGTGATCCCCGAGATCGTTCGTGTCCTGACCGAGCGACGTCCAGCGGGCACGAGCCCACTAGGGCTACCGGCACAGTGTCCGGTGTGCGGATCGGATGTGATCCGGCCGGAAGGAGAGGCGGTGGCCCGTTGCACCGGCGGGCTCTATTGTCCGGCCCAGCGCAAGGAGGCGATCCGCCACTTCGCCTCCCGCAAGGCCATGGACATCGAGGGTCTGGGCGAGAAGTTGATCGATCAGATGGTCGAACGGGGCTTGGTCCGGGAGCCCGCGGACCTCTACCGTTTGACGCGCGAGCAGCTCGCCGGGCTGGAGCGCATGGGTGAGAAGTCCGCGGATAATTTGCTCGCGGCCCTGGAACGCAGCAAGGACACCCGGTTGGATCGATTCATCTACGCCTTGGGGATTCGCGAGGTCGGCGAAACCACCGCACAGGCACTGGCCGCGCGGTTTTCGGATCTGGACGCACTGATCGAGGCCGCCGAGACCGATTACGTGCGGGAGCGCGGGGTCAAGGGGATTGGTCCGAAGACGGCTGCCGCGTTGTTTGGGCTGCTGGGCGAGCACAAGGACCTCGAGGAGCCCGACGATCTAGCCGCGTGGCTGGTCGGGCTCAAGATCCGCGGTCTGACCGGGAGCGGGGCGCAGGCATTGGCCACACGCTTCGAGACGCTCGAGCGTCTGCGCGCGGCAACGCCGGAGGATCTGTACTACGATCGCAGCGGGCTGGTGGAGGGCGTCGGGCCCGTCGTCGGGGCCTACCTTGCAGGGTTTTTTGCCCAAGCGCACAATCGCGAGGCGATCGCGCGACTGATAGCGGCCGGTGTGACCTGGCCGCGGCTGGTGCCGACCTCCGAGTCGGTGCAGGATAAGCCGCTGGCGGGTAAGACCTTCGTGATTACCGGCACCTTGAGTCGGTCGCGCGATTCAATTAAAGAGCAACTACAGGAATCGGGCGCGAAGGTGACGGGCAGCATCTCTGGAAACACCGATTTCCTGGTGGCCGGGGAGGCGCCGGGGTCCAAGCTCGATAAGGCTCGATCGCTCGGTGTAACCGTGCTCGACGAGGATGGGCTGGAGCGACTGTTGCGAGGCTCGTGAATCACCGGCCCTGGATTCGCGCGACGTCGACCCTGATCTAACACGGTCAATTACAAGCCGCTCGCCGAGCCGAACTTAAGGAAGCCATATGTCTGAGCTGACACAAGAGCAACAAATCCTGATCGCCATGCGCAAGACACTGGGCGCGATCATCAAGGACGTCACGCCGCCGCCGGGGATGCGCCACCCGTTGTCCGAGACCACGATCCAGGACGTTCGGCAATGTTTCGCCTTGATCGCGGCCCGGGAAAACGAGCTGGCACAGGCTCAGAACCGGGGCGGCGAGCGGCCCTACTACACCGATCAGCCCCAGACGTCGCAGGTGGTGCCGATCGCGGGTCTCGGCAAGAAAAAGGACTAATCGGGAGGACGCGGCCATGGACTTGTTGGCGCGAGCAGCTCGCTCGATTGGTCGATTGGCGGTTGCGGCCGCGGGCTTGGCGGTGATCGTCGGCACCGCTCACGGTCAGTCCTGGGGCCACGATGAGTCGCACGGCGCTTGGTCCTACTTGGGTGATCTCGGGGAAGCGCATTGGGGCGAGTTGGATCCGGCCTACGAGCGCTGCTCCAACGGCACGATGCAATCACCGATCGATATTCGGGACGCCGAACGGATGGTCTACGCCCCGCTGGCCTTCCATTACCGCTCGCAGCCCTTCGAGGCAGTGAACGACGGGCACGGCGTACGCATCATCGCCCCCCCGGGTGGCACGCTGTCGGTGCAGGGCCGTGCGTTCGACCTGCGGGAGTTTCACTTCCACGTCCCGGGCGAGCACGCGTGGAATGGCGCGACCGCCGCCGGGGAGCTCCACTTCGTGCATACCGATCCCGACGGCGCGCTCGCGATCCTCGCGGTCCCGATGCGGGCCGGCCTGCGCTCCAACAGTATCCTGAAGCGCATCGTTGAGCGGCTGCCCGCGTCTCCCGGGGAACGCGTGTTAAACGAGCATTTGGGCATCAACCCGGTGTTTCTGCTGCCGCCTGAGCGCAGCTACTTCCGCTACGTGGGGTCACTGGAGATACCGCCGTGCACGGAGCCCGTATTGTGGTTCGTGCTGGCCGATCCGCTGGAAATCGATCCGGATGATCTTCGGACGATCGCCCGAATTTCGGGACCGAATGCCCGGTCGATTCAACCGGCGAACGGACGCGAGGTTCAGGCGTTCTTCAGGCGTTAGGTGCGACCACGCGCACCGGCGGCGAGACATCGGGACAACGCTTCAATGCGGGCCGGTCGCTAAGGTCAAAGGCTCCTCGCAAATGCGCCGACTGCCGGCGCGTGCTACGGCGTCGCCCGACGCAGATCCTCCAGCATCCCTTCGACTTGCTTGATGTCGGACGGCGACAATGCGGCGCAAGGGTTGAAGTAACGCTCGTTGCGCAGGCCCATCTGCCGGACGTACGCCGGGATGAATCCGCGCTCTACGAGATGATCCGCGAGCTCTTCGACAATCGGCCGATCGTTGCTGCCGGGGCGGACGCGAAGGTATAGACAGTGATGGAGCCGAGTAGGGACGATGCCTCTTGCCTCCAGAGCGTAATGGAGCATCTCGTGGGCCATCGTGTAGTAGCCGTATGCCGCGAGATTGCGCCGGATACCGGCGGGATCAAGGTAGTTGTCCGGTCCGAAGGTTCGCTCGGGGTTCATCTGGATGCGGTTGGTGCCGTCGTAGTGAAACGCGAGGAAGGTGCTCGGGAACGGAAAGACCTGGTCGATGTGCGCACCGATCCACTCGTCGGTGACCTCGGTCTCCGCTCCCCCGGCGGTGAGACGAATCCAGTCGCGCCAGATGTCTGGATGTAGGCGCGTCCATTGCTTTTGCCACGCGGTCCACTCCGGGGACTGCATCGCACGGTCGAAACCCTGGAAATAGATCTGGGGCGGAGCGAGACTCGGTGTCAGCCCGAAGCGGGTAGCGATGTAGCTCCAGATGGCATCCGCCGTGGACTGGATCGGGTGTGTGTCGGGGGCCGGGATATCTCCGCCGAGCAACACCGAGACCGGCGGTAGGCTCACCGGTATCCACTCCGCGGTCTTGGGGGTCGGCATTGCGTGATCCGTTGCAGGTGCGGCGTTTGCCTCGGACGTGGCGAGCAGAAACACCAACGAGGCCATTAGGCGATGCAACCGACATCCGCCGGCGCGCGAGGACGCGGAATGGTCGCGCCGTTCGGGTCCCGTTTTGCTCGGCGGTGGGGGGCGAGCCGGCTCGGCCAAGCGCCTTCCCGATCGACCACCGTTCGATGAGACCGACGTCGTCGGCCCCGGGTGCATCCCGTCGCAGCGGTACATGGCAGGCAAATCATTGAAGATATTGCGCAAGCCTGAATTCTAAGCGGATCCGCCGCCGCGGGCCAGGGTAGCGTCCCCCGGCGGTGCGATACGCCGGTATCCTTGGTGCGACGGCCGGACTTCGTCCTGAGCCGGGCGATATCAGCCGTACCGGGGCATAGCACCCGAGGGAGTCGCGACGCACCTCGGAGAGCGCGAGCAGGGCTTGGTGTCCGGTTTCGGGTTGCGGATTCCGGAGCGCGTGCCGAGAATCGGCAGGTTGCGTTGCGGGGTCGTTTTCGTCGCGCTGGGCATCCGAATCCGGGTTTCGTCGCACAATGCACAAAAAGCCCGCTGGTACGCGGGCTTAATTCAATTTTCTAGATTTTCTTTAACGTCTTGATGGTGGGCGGTACTGGGCTCGAACCAGTGACCCCGGCGATGTGAACACCGTGCTCTACCAACTGAGCTAACCGCCCGCGCGACCCGATAGCGGCGGCGCAACCGCGAAGAACCGATCGGCGCGCTCTGTCGCAGGCGCAGCAAGATATCAGGAGGTTTCGACCTGGTCAAACCCCTGGTTCGGTCGGCGCGCGTCACCTCACGCAGGTTCCAGGATGGTGCCGAGGATGGTTGCGGCGTGTCGTATCGGAAGGGAGTAGTGGCCTTCTTGCTCCAGGATTCGCGCGCGACACCGCGGCAGGTGTTGCGCATACCAGTGTCCGTGGGCCACCGGGACGGTCTCGTCGGCTTCGCCGTGCCACAGGTCGATGGTCGGCTCGACCGCTTCAAGCTCGATGCCCCACGGGTGGGTATAAAGCAGTAGGTCCTGTCGCGCGCCGCGAGCGTCCGCGTCCATCGCATCCTTTACGGTGCAATCGAGAACCCTGCGCACTTGCTGGTCTTGCAGAGTCTCCCGGTCGGAGCGGCCCGCGTACATACTGCGCAGTCCCGCCATGGCATCCGGCCATGCCGAGAACAGTCGTGGTAGAGGGCTCCCCCACACCAGCTCGGAGATGCCCGGCATGGCGCGCGCCAAGGAGAGACTGGCGCGGGTACCCGCGTGCATCGCGAGCAGCACGTCCTTCAAGTAGATCGGGCCCAGAGCGCCGATCAGGGTGCAGGTGCGAACTCGTTCCGGAACGCGGTAGGCACAGGCGAGGGCGTAGGGTCCGCCCCCGGACATCCCGATCAGATTGAGTCGCTCGACCTCGAGGTGGTCGGCCAAGGCGAGCAGATCGGCGCTCCAAGCGGGGAGCGTTCGATCGGGCAGTGGATCGGAATCGCCATAGCCCGGCCGGTCCGGACTGATCAGACGCACGCCGGCTGCCTCGGCCGCGGAGTGGATCAGCAGGGCCTCGCGCCGCGAGCTGGGAAAACCGTGGCAATAGAAGCACGGGGTACCGTCGGGCGCGCCGTACTCGCTGTAGGCGAGGCGCCGGCCGTCGGGCAGAACCATTGTTTGTGGTGCGGTGTCTAGGAGATTCAATACGTGCGAAGGGGTCACGGAGGAGCCTTGTGCTGGGGTTCGGATCGGGTCATGGGCCGCGTTCAGTCCGGCTGCCGCGCGTGCCGCCAGGCTAGGATCGCCGCGGTATCGATCGCCTGATCGGCGGCGTAGAGGCGGTCGAGCTCCGCCTGACGCTCCGGCGGGGCGTCGCGCAGCAGATCGCCGACGGTCAGCGCACGGCCTTGCCGCAACACCCCGCCGTCGGTCACCTCCGCGACATACAAGGCACGATCACCGATGTCCATCCGGGCCTCCACGCGGCAATCGAGCCAGGATAGGGCATCGAGACAGCGAGGATTGCCCGCGGGCGAATCGTCGTGGGCCACGCCATGCAGCTTATCGACCTCGTCACCGCGCTGCATTCCGAACTGCCAGACCAGATCAAGCTTATCCGGCGGCAGCAGGTGCAGCGCGAAACGCTCGCTGGAGTCGATGAGTGTCCGGGTGTGGTGATGTTTGGCCACGCCGATCACAATGCGCGGCAGCTCGTCGACGATCGAGGCCCGCACGGCGAACGTCGCGATGAGTCCCCCGCGGCGCCCGTCTGCTTGGGCGGTGAGCAGCCACAAGGGTGGGTCGTAGAGATCGAATACATCCGCGATGGCTCGCTGGGCGTCGCGGCCGAGGCTTGGCTGGTCCTGCATGGTGTGTCACAAGAGCTGATTCAACGAGTCATGAGCCGCAGCATGTCACGGTCTCCGCCCCAGAAAAAGAGCCGAAGAATTCCGAGCTGCCGGGTCTTCAATGGCCGCCGGGGCGATAGATCAGCCAGGTGTTGATCGCGAACAGGATGAACAGGAGCAAGCTGGTCCAGCTCGTGCGGCGGAGCACGCGTTGATTGGAGCGGAAGAAGACCCCCGCGATCAGCACGCCGGTCATGGTCATCGCCGTGACGGCGGAGACGAGATGCAGCGGGGACACGGCGCCAAGCAGAGGTCCCGGCGCGTAGAACAGATCGTCGATCGCCAGAATCAGCATATTGAAGAGATTGCTGCCGAGAATATTGCCCACCGCGAGGTCGATGGCGCCGATGCGCAAGCAGGATAGGGTCACTACCAGCTCGGGCAACGAGGTGCTCATGGCCGTGAACAGGGTGCCGGTAAATGACTGGTTCCAGCCCATCACCGCCGAGATGCGCTCGGATACGAACGGCAGCGCCATACCCGCGACAACCACAAATAGGGCGGCGATGGCGTAACGGACGCCAATCTGCCGCAGGGTCAGATCGGGAAATCGATCGGGCTCGCGTTCGGTGAAGGATTTCACCTCACGCTCCTGGTAGCGGTAGAGGGTGCGGATCGCGACCAGATAGAAGAGCACCAGCGTCGGCGTGGCAAAGCCCACGTGCCCGACCAGCCGCGTGTCGCCGGACGCGGCGGCAATCAGTCCGAGCGCGGCACCGCCGAGCAGCAGGATGCCGAAACCCGCGGATAGGACGTGCTCCTGTCGTGCCTCGGCCAGGACCGGGGGCCCGCGCTTGAACAGATCCATGATCGCCAGGATCAGCAGGTTGTACACGCAGCTTCCGAGCGCGTCGCCGACCGCGATGTCGGGCAGCAGCGCGACCGCCACCGCCGTAACCCCCGCGGCCAGCTCCGGGAGCGAGGTGACGGTTGCGATCAAGACCAGCCCGATCCAAGTCCCTCCCATGCCGGTCTTGTCGGCGATGGCATCGCCATAGGTGGTCAGCTTGAACCCCGCCGCTCCGATCACCGCGACGCAGAGCCCGAAGCTCATCCAGACCTGGAGTGGGTTGCTGGGCATAAAGGCGACTTACGAGTGGAAAGCCGACCGGTTTGTCACCAGAATCGGATCCGTGTGAAGGTACATCCGATGGTGAAACCGATGCTGGTTCGAGTTGCATTCGGCCTTGGCTTGGCCGCGCTGGGATACTTCGTGGGTCGCGAGATTGGTCGCAACGAGTCGGTACGCGCAGCGCTGGAGCGTGATGACGGGCTCGATTCCGCGGATTCCGACGGAACCGAGCCGCGACAGCTTACCGCCCCGGGCGAGGAGGGCGAGGACCGGGCAGCCCCGGCGCGGAGCGGTTAGCGCGACTCCCGCC
>JBGSTR010000707.1:0-2852 GCA_041736365.1 Chromatiaceae bacterium
CAACTCGAATTCGATTTTCCCACGTTCATCCCGGCGCCCGCGGCGCCGCCTGCGAAACCGCCGCGCCTACCGGAGCGGCAACGCTCTCAAGCCAGTTGAATCGTTCCGTGCTGAGCAAAAGCATGTGGATGAGCAGCGCGAGGACGATCAAGAAGGCGAATGTGGCGATCAGTGCTCGCCGAGGGTCGAAAATCATCCAGATCTTGTGCAAGTTCATTACCGTTACTCCCGTATGGATGGTTCAGTGAATTACCCGGATTCTAGAGCCAGGGACGCCACATCCAGACCAGGATGTGCGCGATCACGGCGACCGCCGTAAAGCCCAGGAAGCTCGACACGAAGATGCCGTGAAACTCCTTCGCCTCGTCTGTGGATAGTCCGGATAACGTGCTGTTGGTTTGGTCGGCCATGGGTCTCACCTCGGTCTAATCGATTGCGCGTTTCCGCGCGGTCTTTGGTTCATGCCTTAGTCGGGCATAACCCAATTCTTGTCTCGCTTCACAGGAAGGCGAACGGCAACACCCGGTTGGTTACCGCACGTGCCTCTGCGATCAACGACATAGGTCCACCGCCCGCAGGCGCCCACGGGCGCAGCCGCCGAGGCAGCAAGCGGGCGAGCACGGTAAACGCGAAGAAGACGAAGAAGGCCACGCCGAAGACCAATCGGTACTGGCGCCGCTCGGCGGCGACGAAGTCGGACGGATGATGTAGAACGGTCATGGCTCAAGCTCCTAAAGGTCGCGCGTGCTTAGGTAAGTAAAGTGGCAAGCGCTCACCCGGCTTGCAGGGATCGAACGGAATATTGTGGGCCTCACGCCGTTGCCTCCGGGTTCAGGGAGCGCATGGCGGCGCGAAAGCGCTCGAGCGTCACTGTGGTTTCCGCGGCCTTGCGCGCTGCGCGCTCGGCCTCGTCCCGCAGACGCTTGGCGGCGGAGATGCGAATCAGCACCGGCTGCTCGTCTACCGCCGCGTCCAGTGCCGCCTTCGCCTCCGCACTCCACGGCAGCTCCTGCTGGTCGCGGGCCGGCGTGGGATCGTGGCGGTCCATGTCGGAGCCGAGCGGAAGAATGTGGAACAGGGCATCGAACAAGGCGTTGCAGACCTCTTGTACGAGGTAGGTGGCGCCCGAGTAGCCCATGAACGGCGTGCCGGTATGGCGGCGAATGATCGTTCCCGGGAATGAGGCCGGGATAAACGCGGCGCGTGAGCCGATCTCGGCCAAGTACATCCGTTCGTTGTAGCTTCCGAACAGGATCAACGGGGTCTTTTTTTGGACCCGGGTCCGCACCGATACGTTGTCCGGCTTGACGCCGGCGCGACGTGAGACGGCGAAGCTGCAGGGCAGTCCCAGCTCCTCGCCGAGGTAATGGCCGAGACCGCGGGCATAGGTCTCGCTGGCCACCACGGCGAAGCTTGCGGTGGCGAAAAAGTCCTGGGTCACGGAGCGCCACAGGTCCCAAATCGGCGCCAGCGTGGTGCGCTTTTCGCTGGCGATGAAGGGTTCGGCATCCAGACCGAGCAGCTCGGCGAGCTTGCGCAGGAACGCGGTGGTGCTGTGCAACCCGACCGGGGCCTGGAGGTAGGGCCGGCCGAGCGACTCGCACAATAGCCGCCCGAACTCGCGGTACATGCAGATATTGACCGCCGCGTCGCTGAGCCGAGGAATCTCGGACAGCGCGGTGCCGAGCGGGAACACCAGATTGATCTCGGCGCCGATGCCTTCCACCATGCGGCGGATCTCGGCCAGGTCCGACCACATGTTGAAGGTGCCGTACATGGGGCCGATGATGTTGACGCGGGGCTTGGCGCCTTCGGCTCGCTGAGCCGCGGGGGCCTTCGCTTTCTTGGCGCCGCCCTTGTTGGCGGAGCCACCGTACTGGGTCCACAACCAGAACAGGGCGCGGTCGGCACTTTGCCACTGATCTTCGTCGATGGTTCGCGGCAGGAAGCGTTGGATGTTCTTTCCGCTCGGGGTCACGCCACCGCCGATCATCTCGGCGATCGATCCGGTAACCACCACCGCGGGCCGCTCGGGGTCTAGGACGGCGTGGGCACGGTTCATTGCCGCCTCCGTCCCCTTCTGACCCAGCTCTTCCTCGCCCAGCCCGGTGACCACTACCGGCAGGCTGTGGGGGGGCAGACCGTCGGTGTAGTGCAGCACCGCCGTCACCGGCAGGTTTTCGCAGCCCACCGGTCCGTCGATGATGACCTGAAGCCCGTCGATCGCGCTGAAGGCGTAGACCGCACCCCAGTAGCCGCCGGCTCGATCGTGGTCGTAGATCAGCATTTTCCGGCTCCACGCCCGCCAGCCACGGTGGTGACCGGCTGCGTCTCGGGTCCGCGCTCGACCCGCGGGCCGCCGAAGAAGTCGTCCATCGCCGCGAAGCGCGGACGGCTTGCGAGCGCCGCGTTGACCACTCCGGCCAGCGAGCCGGCACCCGCCACGCCCATCAGCGGGCGCGCAGAGATCAAATTGGTGAAGTACAGGGCGGGCGTGCTCGCTTCCTTGGCCTTCTGAACCACCGGCGTCGTACCGACGACCAGCTCCGGCTCGAACTCGGCCATCGCCGCCAGATCCTGCTCCAGGGTGGCGCGGTATTGGACCCGCACGCCCTTTGCCTGTAGCCACTCGCAGTCCGCTTCCGACCATGGGGTACGGGGGCAGGCGGTGCCGACGTAGCGCAGATCCGCGCCGCTCTCGACCAACAGCCGACCGACCAGTAGCTCGGAGCCCTCGTAGCCGGACAGCGTAATGCGACCCTTGACGGGCGCGCCGGCGAGCGCTTGCTTGATGGCGGGCAGCCACTGCTGCTTCGCCGCGTCGACCTTCGCCGCCGGGATCGCGCATCGGG
>JBGSTR010000759.1:0-9964 GCA_041736365.1 Chromatiaceae bacterium
GCGCATCTCGTCCTCGCTCAGTTGGGGCTGCGCATGCGAAAGGGCGTCGAGGGTACCGCGCAGCACGGCCTCCAGCGCAACTCGCCCGCCCTGCTGCTCCAAGCGCTCAATCCGTTGACCGAGCGCATAGCCCACGCTGTAGCCGGCCCGATCCGCTGCGCCGGTTAAGGCTGCGTCCTCGGCGGCACCGGCCCTGCACCAGACACCGGCACACAGCATCGCGAAGGCGATCCGAGCGGTCTTGCACCGGCCCTCGCTCGCGGGTGCGGCTTGCACTCGCGTCGATCGGGGTTCAAGTGGGCAATTCACGGCTTAGTGACCGATCATCGGGCGCAGCTCGGCAACCAAGTCGTTCGCGCTTGCGAAGCCGTCGAAGCGGATCCAGGGCGCGTCGCGCTCGGGTCGCAACAAGGTCAGCGGGGCGTGGTTCATCTTGTCGCCGCGATAGGCATCGAACGCCTGTTGCACCGCGATGCTGTCCGTCAGGCTGCCGGTGAGGAAACGCCACTGGGTCCCGGCATCGAAACGCTCGGCGTAGGCGGCCAGCGCCGCCGGTGTGTCCTGTTCCGGATCGATGGAAATGGACACCATCGAGACCTTCCCGCTGTCCTCCGCCAGTCCCTGCTGAACTTGCTCGAAGGTCGCGCTCATGACCGGGCAGACCGCGGTACAGGTGGTGAAGATGAAGTTGAGCAGTATCGGCTCGTCGCCATTGAGGACCTCGGCGATAGGCACGCGCTGCCCGGTCTGATCGACCAGTGTGACGTCCGGCAGCGCGTAGGTCGCCTGCGATCGCTGCACACCGGCGGGCACCGGATGGTGATGGTGGGCGTGCATGTCGTGCGCCGCCTCGCCGGTCTCGTCCTCCGCCATCGCGGGCAGGTGAGCGAGGGCCACGGCAAGGCAGCCGGAAAGGATAGAGGTTTGAAATGCCCGCGCCATGCGCTTGTACGTCACGATTGCTCTCCGTCTTCGCGGTAGAAAAACAGGCGAATAGTGGGGCAGCTCATGGCCTACCGCAACTGAATGTCGGGAAAACCGTGCGGGTACGGTGCGATATTGGAGCAAGCGCCCGCGACTGGCCGGGCGCGAGCGTCCGAGACAAGAGGTGAGGTCACGGCACCGTTACGCCGAAAGGGCTCGCGGCCTCCGGGGCGGAGTCGCGGCGGCATGACCTTGATGCTCGGCGAGCGCCGCGGACCGACGGGTCGACCCGTGAGGATCAGCCCGCCGGCGGGGTAGCTTCGGCATCGGTAGGGAGATGCTGGTCAAATGCCGTCCTGGCATTCGATCCGCACGCGATCCGAGAGGCGCGACTCTCCGATCGCTCCATTTTCAAGCCCTTAAGTGCTCGGAAATGCCGGGCCATCCCTGGCCCGCGCGGGAAACGCTCTAAATCAGCGTTTCCTTAGGCGATCTGCACCACGATGTCGTGCAGGACCGAGGAGGCGGTCTCCAGCCGGTCCGCTCCGTTGGACAGGTGGCGATAGATCTCGCGGCGCTTGAACATCTCGATGACATACTGCATCGCATTGGCCTGCGCGCCCGCCGAGTTCTGGTTTAGGGCTTCGACATGGTGCTCGGCGTGGAAAAGCTCCGCCAGCGCCGCGCGGTAGACCTTCTCCGTATTGCGCTCGCCCTTGCGCGCCGCGGCGGCGTACGCCTCGGCCTCCATCGGCTTGGTGGAGAGTTTCGCGTAGCCGTCGCGCAAGGCCGTGCAACCGTCCCGGATCAGGCGCGACATCTCGGCCATGTGCGCGTCCGGCTTGATCTCCAGCGCCTCGATCTCGCGCACCGTGGTCTTGGCGTAATTGAGGATCTCGTCGATGCTGACGATGGCGCGGTAGATGTCTTCGCGGTCCATCGGCGTGGCGAAGGCATGGTTCAGGATCTCCATATGCTTGGCCTTTAGCTCGTCGCCTTCCTTTTCCATGGCACGAACCCGGTTGCCGATCTCCATGTCGCCGGTCTCCATGAACTTCACGTATAGGTCCATCGACTTGCAGACCTGCTCGGCCTGCGCGTTGATGAGGCCGTAAAAATCCGGCATACGGGGGAAGACGCGGTCGACCAGCTTGGTTACGACTGAATTGGAGCTGCCGCTCATAGGGGTATTCCTCGATTGTAATTAGATGGGGCGGGACTGCCGTTGAGCTCAGTTAACGCCGGCAATGGCGTTGACGATCAGGTAGACGACGACCGAAACCAGCGCGGCGCCGGGGATGGTGATGATCCAGGTGCTGACGATCTCCCTGGCCTTCGCCCAACGCACCGCCTTCGGCCGCTCGGAGGCGCCAATGCCCATCAGCGCGGAGCTGACGACATGGGTAGTCGATACCGGCGCGCCGACCATGGACGCGGAGAAGATGACCGCCGCGGAGGTGAGCTGCGCGTCGAAGGCGTGGATCGGACGGACCTTGAAGATCCCGAATCCGACCGTGCGCACGATGCGCCAACCTCCCGACAGTATCCCGAGCGTGATCGCGATGGCGCACGACAGGATGACCCAGAAGGGGACCTTGAATTCATCGATCAGGCCGCCGTTGAGCAGCACCAGGGTGATGATGCCCATGCTCTTTTGGGCGTCGTTGGCGCCGTGAGCGAAGGCCAATCCGGCGCACGAGAAGATCTGCACGCGCTTGAAGAATTTATTCACCGTCGGCTTCGCCGAACGCATGAGGAAGAAGACCAGACGATGGATATAGAACCCGGCCCAAAAGCCGATCAGGGGCGAAATAATGAGCGACAGCAGCACCTTGGTCACGCCGGTGAAGTGACCGTCGGCGAGCTGGGAGAAGCCCCAAATCACATGATCCGACCCTACGGCGACCACCACGGCACCCGCCAGCCCGCCGACCAAGGCATGGGACGACGACGAGGGTATGCCGAACCACCAGGTAATCAGGTTCCAGAAGATGGCCCCGGACAAGCCGCAGAGGATCACGGTGACCGAGAGAACGGCTGCGATATCGTCCAGGTTCACGAACTTGCCGATGGTGTTGGCCACCGCGGTGCCGCCGAGCAGCGGTCCGAGGAACTCGAAGAAGGCGACGATGGCCACCGCTTGAATCGGCGTCAGTGCCCGCGACGCGATCGGGGTTGCGATGATGTTGGCGGCATCGTGGAAGCCGTTGGTGTAGTCGAAGATTAGGACTACCGCGACGGCGAGGATGACCAGGATCGAGAGGATTTCCACCGTTGCTAGACTCCGGAGCAGGATTTTATGGAAGGCCGGATCGTCCGCCGCCCGGATGTAATTTCGGGTAACGGGGCAGGCGCCAGGCAGGATTTTTATGCGGGCCGGAGTGGTATCTGGCGATCGACCGTTAACCGGCGAATCGGACACCTTTCACCCAAAGCTCCGTCGTCTTCCCTCTCGGTGGAGACTGCGGCATCTGCCGTTCCATCTTCGGGAAGTAATAATACGGTAGCATTTCTGTTCGTGAAAAGTAACACTACCGTAACATGCGGAGGGGACAAGGGCGTCATTCGCCCTCGGCCCCGCTTAGGGACACGCCGACCAAATGTCCTGCCGCATTCGATCGGCTCGCGGTCCGAGAGGCTCGACGCTCGGGCCGCTCCGTTTTCTTGTCGCCTAGGCGCTTGAGAATGACTGGTCATCCCCGGCTCGGACGGGAAACGCAATCGATCGGCGTTTCTTCCTCAAGCGCCCGCAAGCCGGCTCATTTACGAAAAGCACCGAATCCCGATGGTGGAGAGACCTATGACAACCACGCGGACCAACACCGCCCCCGGCCGCAAGGCGCGGAAGCTGGACGAGGACGAGCGCGACGCGATGCTTCTCGAACGAGAGGCGCTGGACGCAGATACCGACGAGGAGCCAACCCCGCGCCGCGAGCCAAGCGGCGAGAAGGGCAACGGATCGCGGCTGTTGGAATCCGTGCCTACCGGTGATCGAGAGGGCGCGAACGGCACGACGGCCGAGCCGGTAACGGCGAAGGGAGAGACCGGGCCGGCAACGGAAGATGTTAAGTCGGCGAAGGTGCCCAAGGAACCGAAGATCGCCAGGGAAGCGAAGGAAGCGAAGGAAGCGAAGAAGGCCGCCGACGGCTCGACGCTGCCGATGGACCACGGGGAGCCGCTGAAAAAGCTCAGCAACGTCGAGTACCTGGATCTCATCATGCCGCTGCACGTGGAGCTGCTGAAGATGCAGAACTGGGCCAAGGAGCAGGGCTATCGGATCCTGGCCATCAACGAAGGCCGCGACGCGGCCGGCAAGGGCGGCACCATCAAGCGCTTTGTCGAGCACATGAATCCACGCGGGGCGCGCGTGGTCGCCTTGGACAAGCCCAGCGATCGGGAGCGCACCCAGTGGTACTTCCAGCGCTATATCGCCCATCTGCCCTCGGCCGGCGAGGTCGTGCTATTCGATCGTAGCTGGTACAACCGGGCGATGGTGGAGCGCGCGATGGGCTTCTGCAGCGGGGCCGAGGTCAAGGAGTTCCTGCGCTCCGTGCCGGAGCTGGAGCGGATGCTGATCCGCTCCGGAATTCAGCTCTTCAAGTTCTATTACTCGGTGAGCAAGGACGAGCAGGCGCGGCGCTTCGGAAAGCGCGTTCACGACCCGCTGAAGCAGTGGAAGCTGAGCCCGGTCGACCAAGAGTCCCAGGACAAGTGGGAGGATTACACCCGCGCCAAGGAGGACATGTTCTTCTTTACCTCCACGGCGGACAGCCCCTGGACCATCATCAAATCCGACGACAAGAAGCGTGCCCGCATCAATGCGATTCGCTTCCTGCTGAGCAAGATCGACTATCCGGACAAGCGGCATGAGCTGTTGCCGATCGATCCGCGGATCGTGCGCACGGTTCAGGAGGAGATGGGGGTCGAGGACTAGGGGGTTCGCGGATCGAACGTCGTCCGGACATTTGATTCGATCGCGATTCGAGAGGTGCGACTCTCGGATCGCTTCATCTTCGAGCGCTTGGGCATTCGAGAGGGCCGGATCATCCCCGGCCTGGACGGGAAGCGCAAGCGATTCGCCGACGGCGACCGCGTTTTCGACTTGGGTAGCCGGGCGGCGCTGCTTGGATCGCTGCGGGTGCGCGTCGGCGGTCTCAGACGTCGTGAGAGCCGCGATGGGTGCGCCGGGCGGTGTGCCCGAGGATTTCTTCCTCCATCAATCGCGCGGTGTTGATCCCGAGGCTCTTGAGCTTCTGATTCAGCGCAGCGACCTCCACCAGGGTCCCGACGTTGCGCCCCGGCCGTACCGGAATCGATACGTGCGGAATCGCCACGTCGAGGATACTTAGGGTCGTCTCGGCAAGTCCGGTGCGGTCGTATTCCGTGCTCTCGTTCCAGTCCACCAGCGTGATCGCCAGCATGATGCGTTTATCCGGCCGCACCGCGGCGACGCCGAACAGCAGTCGGATATCGATAATTCCGATGCCCCGCGCCTCCATGTGGTAGGGCAGCAGCTCGGTCGCACGGCCGAGCAATACCGAATCGGCAAGACACTTGATCGAGACCATGTCGTCGGCGATCAGGTGGAACCCGCGGCGGATCAGCTCCAGCGCGCATTCGCTCTTGCCCACCGCGCTGTCCCCGAGCATCAGCACGCCGATGTCGTGGATATCCATGAGCACGCCGTGCAACGTGGTCTCCGCGGCGAACTCCTCGTCGAGGTGCTCCCAGAGACGCTTGAACAGCTTGGTGGTGCCGTGCCGGCAGGTCAGTATCGGTACGCCGACCTCTTCGGCGCGGGCGGTGATCAGCGGGTGAGGCTCCAGCCCGTTGGTCACGATCACACAGGGTACATCGGCGGTTAAGATGCGCCGGAGGTTCGCGCGCAAGTCCGCTTCGGTTTCGTGCGCGGCGATGTATCTCACCTCGCCCCGACCGATGATCTGGATGCGTTCGGCACGGAATGCGTCGAAGAACCCGGTCAGCTCCAGGCTGGGGCGATTGAGCTCGGGCGTCAGAACCGCGCGTCCCAGACCGTCGGCGCCGGCGCAGACATCGAGTCCGAGCAGCGGATCACTCAGTAGATTCTCAACCGTGGTGGACATTCCGGAACCCCCGGGGTGGATGCGTTCTGTTGTGCCGAACCGAGGACCGTCGTCGGCGGCGGAGCAATCGTGTTCGCGGTCGCGGATCGGCGGAACCGCCGGTCCCCAAACAGGGTAGCAAACCCCAATCCTTTACAAGCCGCAAATTGGACTGCAGCCGGATCTGCCTACGCTGGATCGCTGCAATCGCGGAGACTCGGTCTTGGCGAAGCCCTGGTTTCGACGCGATTGGGCGCGCGGATCGCATCACCGTTAGCCTGGGCCCGGGCAAAATCGGCCGCTCCGACACCTGGCCGCCCCCGCGATGTCAGCCGCCGTCGGGGGCGCCCGCACTCGGCTGCATCAGCTCGTCCAACAACTGGACGATCTCGGGCGCGTCCCACTCCAGCGGCCCGCGCCCGACGTAACGAACCACGCCCTGCGAATCCAGCAGGTAGGTGGTTGGCAATACATCCGCGCCCCATCGCTTAAAGACTGCGCCATCCTGATCCAGCAGCACCGGAAACTCGATCCCCAAGCGCTGGACGATGGTCTTTACCCGCAATAGCCCCTCTTCCACATTGACGCCGATCACCGCAACGGGTTTATCGCGCATGGTCTCGGCCAGCCGTTGGATACTCGGCATCTCCTCGATGCACGGGGTGCACCAGCTCGCCCAGAAATTCACCACCACGATCTTGCCCCGCAGCGCGTCGAGGTTGCTTTCGCGGCCGTCGACGTCGGTTAGCTGGAACGCGGGCGGTGCGGCGGCCGGGGCGGGCGAAAGCAAGCCCTCGCCGGCGAGCGCCGGGTTCCGCCAGACGCAGGCGAGCGAAACGAGGATCGCGATGCTGCCCCAATTCCGGCGGAATCGCTTTGCCGTGGTCATGTGGAAGGCCTTGGTGGGTGAGTGCGCCAGTTTAACCGAGACGGTTCCTTCCGACGCGGGATCATGCGTCCCGAGTGGAACCAAAAAGGCCCCGTCGGATTGCCCGGCGGGGCCTGTTGAAAGTGGTGGCATCCATGCCGCCCGCCGATCAGGGGCAATGCACCCGATCGGCTCGGGTCGTCATATCTTGTTTTCGTGACACTCGATACAGCCGACCGTGCGGCCCTTCGGGAACAGCACGCTGTTGCCGTTGGGGCAGAACGAGGTCTGGTCCTTGCAGCGCAGCACTCGGTCTTCCGCCATGCGCGAGAGCACCGTGCCTTGGCCGTTCTGACCGTGACACTGCCGGCACTCGTTGGAGTTGCGGTTGCGCCGATGGTTGCCGCGCGCGAAGCTGGTGTCGCCCACCGCGTGCAGGCCGTGCGGTCCCCGCAGGCTGTTGAGCGAGCCGTCCGGGCTTAGGCTGTCGACGTTGGTGTGGCAGGTGCCGCATTCGATGAGGGCGCCCACGTGGCCCTGGAGCTGGCCCGCCGCGACGTTGTCGTTTGCACTCGGGTTGCCGTTTGGCCATTCCGCGTGGGTCGCGCCGTGGCAGCCCTCGCACATGACCCCGCCGTGACCCGTGCTGACCCGGTAGAGCTGCGGGTTGCCGGCGCCCGGATTGGCAAAGCCGTTGAAGCTCGCCGGCACCGCCGGCTCGGCGAAGCGCTTGTTGCTCGGCACGATGGGCGTGGCCTTTGGATCGTCGTTGCGATAAGCCCGGCGCAGCCGGATGTTGTCGACGTTGCCGTCTACGTCGCGCGTGTTGACGATGCTGTTGACCGATCCGGCCAGGTTGTTGGTGGCGGAGCCGGTGTGGCAGGAGCCGCATCCCGGCTCGTTGGCCCAGGGTACGCGCGGCTGACCGCTGTTCGGATCATAGAAGTTGCCCTGATCCAGGACGAAGGCCCCCGGGTTCTGCGGCGAGACACCCGCCGAGAAGTCCGCGCCTACCTGCTCCATATCGCCGTGGCAGTCGTTGCACAGCATGCCCCCGTTGAACATGGCGCCGCGCAGGCACTGCACGCTGGTGCCGGGGTGGCACTGGTAGCACGTCTCCTCCAGCACTTGCAGGCGCGCGCCCTGATTGCTGATGGTGCCGTTGGCGAGCTGGTTCGGCGCCGGCATGGGCGGGAACAGGTTGCCGAGTCCGCCGTGGTGGCTGTGCATCACGTTGGAGTTGCTGGGATGCGCCACCTGGTTGCGTCCGTTCGCCTCGCTGCCCGGAGGGCCGGCCACCGGTCCGACCTGCGCCAGATCCAACGCCGGGGTGTAGTGACAGACCTGACAGACCACCGCGTTGCCTTGCACCAGCGCCCTGTTGATCAGGCAGTTGGGGTTGCCTGTGCCGCCGTTGGTCGTGACGTCGCAGGGGCTCGACACACCCGACGTGTCGACGTAGTTGGCCCCGTGCTTCAGGTCGTGCAGACGCAGGACGTTGATGTCCGCCGCGTACTCGACGCTCACGTCGTTCGGCAGGTTCGGATTGGGATCGTCCAGGCTGGTCGCGACCGGCAGACCGGCATTCAGCAGCGTGTCGGTCGGCTCGCTGGTGCGACTGTTCTGCACGTCGCTCGGATCGGCATGACAGTTGGCGCAGCTCGCCTCCCCGGAGATCGGCAGCACGGTGTCGAGTGTGGCGACCGTGTTGTTGCCCTGCCTGGCCTCGACGCGCACCAGCGGATAGGCGTTCTCGCGACCATAGTCGTCGTACGCGGCGAACGGGATGCCCGCCCCCTCGAACCAGTTGACGTCCGCGGCCACGTAGCCGAACGGGAAGTTGACGAAGAACGGCTTGTCGCCGTAGTGCTCGTCGACGCTCTGCGGCTCGTTGATGAAGTAGGGATTGGTCAGCCCCGGCATGGCGTGCTGGACGACCTTGAGCCCCTCGTCGCCGCTATTCACCTGACCGTCCCCACCGATATAGAGCTCCTCGGCATTGGGAACCGGCAGACCGATATCCGCGGTGACCGGGAAGGGACCGGTGAGCAGTGGCGTGGCGACCGGCGGGTAGAAGGGATCATAGGCGCCGCCCCCGATCACATCCCAAAAGTTGGTCTTGTAGGTGCTCCCGTCGCCCATAACGCCGGGGAAGGTCTGGCCCGGGCCGGTGGCCGGATCGTTGGGGTTCGAGGCGGCGGAGTACTGCAGACCGACACCCGTCGGGTTTAGCACCGGGACGGCGGCGCGTTGGATCACCTGACCCAGCAGGACCTGGAACGGCGGAAGGATGCTGGAGATACGCGTATCCAGGTCACCGCAGTGCATGCCCAGATCGTTGATGGCCAGTACCCGGAAATTGCCGTTGAGCACCGGGTTGACGATTGGCACCGGCTGATCCGGACAGCCGCTCTGGCTGGTGGAGTTGATGGACGTGCCAACGTTGGTCGGCTCGCAGACCACCGCGACGCTGTCGGTGATGGCGGCACTGGTGGAGTCCGTCGCGTTGGCGCCGTCGTTGTCGACCACCGCCAGTGTGACCGTGTAGCTGCCGGCGTTCGCATAGGTGTGCCCGGGATTGGCCTGGTTGCTTTTGCCACCGTCGCCGAAGTCCCAGGCGTAGGAGGCAATGTTCCCGTCGCTGTCGTTGGAGCCGGCACTGCTGAAGCTCAATGCGACGCCGGCGGTCCCGCTGTAGGGTCCGTTGGCGTTGGCCGTCGGCGGCACATTCGCCGGTGGCGCATCGGTTACGGCGGCGCCGGTGGAGTCCGTCGCGCTGGCGCCGTCGTTGTCGATCACGGCCAGCGTGACCGTGTAGTTGCCCGCGCTCGCATAGGTGTGCCCGGGATTGGCCTGGTTGCTGTTGCCACCGTCGCCGAAGTCCCAGGCGTAGGAGGCGATGGTCCCGTCGCTGTCGTTGGAGCCCGCGCTGCTGAAGCTCAGGGCCACGCCGGTGGTCCCGCTGTAGGGCCCGTTGGCATTGGCCGTCGGGGGTGTGTTGCCGCCAACCGGCGTCTTCGGTCCGCAGTTACCGGGTGCACGGCTCACGTCGAGCTCGGCCGAGCGCCCGTCGGACTGGATGGCACGT
>JBGSTR010000760.1:0-1607 GCA_041736365.1 Chromatiaceae bacterium
GCCCGGCGTTTCGCAGTTGGTCGAGGCCTTGTCGAGCCTCCAGCGCGGACTTACCGATCCGCGTCAGCTCCCCGGGCTGGGCACCGTGGCGATCGATCCCGGTTTCGGCAACGTTCTGCAGCAGATTCGGGCGACGCCGATGGTGAGCTTGTCTCATCCGGTGGACGCGCTGACCATCGATATCGTCGCGATGCTCTTCGATGTCATCTTCAACGACCCGGACCTGGCAGCCGCCTTGCGCGCAGAGATTGCAAAGCTGCAGATCCCGGTGCTGAAGGTCGCCCTGATGGACAAGGGCTTCTTCTCCAACAAGCGTCACCCCGCCCGGCGTCTCCTGGATGCCATCGCCGGCGCCGGGATCGGTCGCAACGAGGCGGACGAGCCGAGTCTGGTGGCCGCGGTCAAGCCGGTCGTCGACGCGGTCGTCGACGGCTTCGACACCGACGTGGATATCTTCGCCACGCAGCTTCAGGTGCTTGAGGCCTTCCTGCAGAACGAAGACCAGCACGCCCGGGGCGCCGCCACGGCGGTGGTCAAGGAGCTGGAGCGCCGCGAGCGCGAGGCGATTGCCGCCGCGCGGGTGCGATCGGAGGTGCAAAGGCGCATCGATCACCGGGGCGTCCCGGCGGTGGTGGCCGATTTCCTGAGCCGTCACTGGCGTTTGGTCCTGGTGCGAATCTTCGTGGAATCGGGCGATACGAATCCACCGTGGCAGGAAGCGATTCGTACCATGGACGAGCTGTTGTGGAGTGTCCAGGTTAAGCAAGGTATCGAGGATCGGCGCCGCTTTCTGGTCGCTCTGCCCGACCTGCTAAAGCGTCTGCGGGCCGGGCTGCAGAGTGTCGATCAGGGCGAGGCCTGGCCACCTTTCTTCAGGCACTTGATCCGTTTGCACGTCGCATCCATCCAACGCGCGGTCCGAGATCCGCAGCAGACCGAGACGAGCCTTGGGTCCGCTGCCGATGCAAGCGCCGCGTCCAGTCGCGAGACCTGGGCTCCCGCCGAGACCCGAATCGACGCATCCGGGATCGCCACGTCGGCGCCCGCGGACGAGCCGCTTCCCGAGGAAGACGCAGGGACCTCTTCGGGCGACGATGCGCCGTCGGACGATCGCTATCTCGAGCTCGCGCGGTCGCTCGAGGTGGGTGCCTGGCTGGAATTCGCAAGCGCGCGCGGAAACCGCAATACCCTGCGGCTGAGCTGGGTCAGCGAATTCAAGGGTGCGTATCTGTTCACCAACCGCCAGGGTGAGAACGCCCTGACGCTGGCCTCCAAAAGTCTCGCCGATCACCTGCGCAAGGGTACGGCGCGGGTCCTTAGCCACGACCGGCTGACCGACCGCGCCGTCGCCTCCCTGCTGGAACGCGCGCGGCTCGATTCGGTGCCGGCGCCGCAGGATGCCTAGGCGCGGGGTAACAGCGCCTTAAGTCCCGGGCTGCCGCGGCTCGCCCGCGAGGTCTTCCACCATCCGCGGGATCTCCCGCGCTAATGAATGTTTCGGACGAAAACCGAGTAGCCGCTGGATCTTCTCGGATGAGAACCAGGCATCGCCGGTGAGCTTCGACAGGCCGTCGCGGGTGAGCGGCATGCGCCGGCCCGAGATGCGC
>JBGSTR010000064.1:0-7849 GCA_041736365.1 Chromatiaceae bacterium
GGTGCCACCCGCGGCGCCGGCGCTGGCCAACGCGATCTTCGCCGCCACCGGCCAGCGCATCCGCGAGCTGCCGCTGAACAAGCACATCGGGTTCGCCTGATCCCCAACTCGCGCTCAGACATGGAAGTCATCCGTTCGAACCTGGACCGGATGGCTTGCGCGTCTCTTCCAATTCCATTGCCGCGCAGGATCCTCCGGTTGCTGCGTGCCGTTCGAGCGCGATCGCCTCAGAACTGATACACGACCTTTAGCCAGACGTAGTCGCCTTGGAGCCGGTTTTTGGTCTCCAGCTCCGGTAGCCAGCGGAGCTCCGTGACCAGAGTCTGCTTACCCATCGGCAGGACATAACCGAGCACCGGTCCGATGCCGGCCGTGCGACCCTTGAAGTCGCCGAGGATCGGCCGCTGTCCGCTGTCCGCGGTGATCTGCTCCAGCCAGAAGGCCTCGGCACCGATGCTCAATAAACCGCTGCCCACCGGGAGGAGCTGCTGGACGCTTCCCTCGAGGTGCGTCAGGACGCCGCTTCGATAGTCGGTGTCCGGGTTCTCGGTGTTGAACACCAGGCCGCCGTGCAGGGCCGCGTTGAAGCCGTTGGTGGGGTTGTTGTAGGAGACGCCCGCCCAGGGGTTGAAGCTCCAGTAGTTGAGCCCCGGATTGGCCAGCCGGCCGACCTCGTAGTCCCCGGTCGGGGCGTAGACGGTCAGGGCGGCGCTATATTGCAGGGGGCCGTCCTTCCATCCAAGCATCGCGGGAATCAACGTGAGATCCCCGAGCCCGGAAACGGAATCGCGTACCCGCTTGCCCCCAACCGCCGTATCGATCTTGCCCTCCACCGCCATCCAGACGAAGGGCAGCATCGCCCCGACGCTGTAATGCGCGCCGAGCACGGTTTGGTCGAAGGTGTAGAAGCCGCCGGCGAGCAGAACATCGCTGGTGGCCTGCAAACCAAAGGTGTCGATGCCGGCGATCGGGATCTGTTTCGCGACATCGGCGTCGCCTTCGTAGTGCAGGTAGATCGGCTCGATGACCCAGCCGGGTTGGGTCGGGGCGAGATCGATCATGGTGGCCACCGCGCCGGGCACGTAATGCCCGGTGCCACCCTCGGATGCGCCGACGCCGGGGGAGGTGATAATGCAGGCGGCCATGCCCAATACCGCCATGCGAGGACGATAACCATGACGCCGGATCTTCATGCCCTCAGCCTCTCCCATAGCGGTTCCGGGACGCGCGTGTGAGGTTACGGTGGTTCAATAGCGACTTATTCGTTTGGTGTATACCAGATTGGTGAGGTGTATGCCCGCTCCTGGATGGATGCCGGCACCTGTTCCGGCCGTTTTACACCGAAGAATTTGGCTCGTAGGTGGTCCAGCGCGGGGTCGGAATTTCCAGCGTCCGCACGTAGTAGAAGGCGCGCTGGGCGGGGTCGAAGTCCGGGTCCTGCCAATAGCCACCAGCACCGTGTTGCCGACCGGGTCCTTGCAGCGTCCGTCCGGGCCGATGGTTCGGCCATCCGAGACGGCGATATCGTAGATGCGCTCCTGGGGTTTGCCGTCGGAATCCAGCCACCCGATGAAGGCGGTGAATCGCCTGGCGTCGTTGTACTGTTCTGCCGCCGCGGTGATGCGCCGCCACATGGTCTGCCCAAGGGCCGTCTGCTCCTTGAGGGGATCGTCCAGGTTGCTCAGGGCAACCTACTATACATCGAATGCCTTGGTGATCGACGCGATGTCGCCCTGCTTGACCGGGTCGTGCACCATCCGTCCCCAGTCGTTCGCGAGCAGTTCCAGGTTCGATTCCAAGATCGCCGGCGCAAGGCCCAGGTTCTCCGCGTGGTCGGCCACTACCAGGAAGTCCAGCGGTCGCGCCAGCCTAGCCGGAATACCGGTGCTTGAGGTCACCGTCTCGCCGCCGGCGAATCGGTAGGCCTCGTCAGGGCCCAGGGTATTGCCGATCATGCCGGCGTCCGCCGAATAGGCGGTATGCAGATGGTTTTGTCTTCCCGTGCATCGAGGCCCGTCCATGGGACTAGGGCCGCACCTCGATCGGACGCCTTGTCCAGATCCGCGTGAATGCGATACTTTCCCCGGTCCGTACCGGGCTGGCGGCAGACTGCAGCGGCGGATCGGCCGGCGTCTCGTCGCCGAGACCGTCAACCGGGCCGCGTGATGCTCAATCTAGCCTGTTATTGTAACCGGGGCTCGACGGCCGCCGGTGGGCATGGGCTCCGTCGATCAGTCTTCGTCTTTCTCCCGGCCAGGCATCCCTTTGTCGTCGGTGTCCTTGCGGGTCTCGTCGATGCCGGTCTTGCGCCTGGCGGTATCGGCGGCGGCGTCCTTGGGCGAGCAGCGCCCGCCGACGCCAACGGTGGACTTCATCGCCGCGCTCTTGCCGGCCATCTCGGCGGTGCAGTCCGGGTCCAGCGGACCGGCCGACGCCATCTGAGCGAGTGCTCGGCCACGCTGGTCTCAGTCGTTGCGATAGTAGCCAGTAGGACCGCGGACGCTGCGGCCGCGGTGCGCCCGTTGAGCGACCATTTCATTTTCATATCCACTCCGGTTGATTGAGCGCGCCGGTAAGGGATGCCCGCGCCGGCACCCCGACCTCGGCGTTCGCAGCGCTACTTGAGCTCGACCTCGACCGCGTCGATCCGGCCGTCGAAGGCGACGGACCGCGGATCGTAATAGACCATCGAGACCGGCGATCCGAGATCCACGCCCACGTCGAAGGTCTCGGTGGCGGTGAAGGCTACGGGTACGTGCGAACGACCGTCGTGCGCGTGACCTCGTGCCCGTCCGCGCTCAGGATCACCTCGGCGGGTCCGCCGGGCTTGGCGATGCTGGTGTCCACCTCGATGCGGTGTTTGCCGGGGGCCAGCTTGTGTCGAGTTATGGTGTCTCAAGACCCCGGCCGATATCGACTCAACGTCCTATAGTTCGGCTCCTCGGATCGAGAACGGAACATCTTCCTGGTGCTTCACGCCGACCAACTTGGTGTGCAAGGTGGTCCGGCGTGGGCCGGATCTCCAGTACACGCGCACACACGCAAGGGCGCCTGTCGGGTCGCCTGCCTAGCGCCGGGGGATTGGAGCCGGTCGCCCGCGGCCGTGCGGTGCCGAAGGTGCGATCGGACCGTCATGGTTTCAGGTATCGGATCTTGGTCGCCCCGATGGTGCCGTTGAAGGGGAATGGGGCCTGGTCGTAGTAGTCGAGCGAGACGGGCGAGTCCAGATCCATGCCGATGTCGAAGGTCGCATTCGACGTGAAGTGCAGAGACATTGCCGCCGGCACCCGACCCTGGTCGACGACCTGACCGTTGGCCCTGAGCGTGACGTCCATCGGCCCGCCGATCTTGTCGACCAGCTTCGACTCGATCTCGATTTTCGCCTTACCGACCGGCAGCCTGTCCTGCGAGCGGATCTGGGTGCGCTGCACCTCGAATAGATTGAGCTCGCAGTGCAGGTAGCCGTCTTTCATGTAGGTTGCAACGCCGCCCGAAAAACCGGCCAGCGCATAGAGCACGCCGTTCGCATCGGCCGGTACGTCCACTTCCATGCTCACCAGGCTGTCGACCTTCCCGAGCTTGGGGGCGGCGGACTCCGGCATGCGCGTGATTGGAAAATCGAAGGTCCATTCGGTCAGCGGCGATGCCGGGGCGTCCTCCGGGTGGAACAGCGCCGTGGACCACAGCCCGCCGCCGATGGGGAGATTTTTGTTCTTGGTCGACTCGACGATGAACAAGGCCTTCAGCTCCTCGAGCTTGGCCGGGTTGGTGGCCGCGAGGTCCTTGGCTTGGCTCCAATCCTCATCGATGTCGTACAGCTCCCACTTGTCCGTCAGTGGCGACCACTCCTTGACGCCTTTGGGGATGCCGCCGACCCAGGGCTCGCGCGGACCGGGGGCGCTGGCAAACCAACCGTCGTGGTAGATGCCGCGGCTGGCCATGATGTCGAAGAACTGGGTCGTGCGCCTTCCCGGTGCCATTGAGTCGCCGAAGCTATAAGCCATGCTGACGCCGTGGATCGGGTCCTGCTCGAAGCCGTTTACGACTAGTGGAGCGGTGATCCCGGTCACCTCGTAGATGGTCGGCACGAGGTCGATCACGTGGTGGAACTGGGGTCGCGCGGTGGCATCCGGCTTGATGTGCGCGGGCCATGCGACGGCCATCGGCTGGCGTGTGCCGCCGAAGTACGATCCCATCAGCTTGGTGCCCTGGTAAGGCGTGCTGCCGGCCCAGGCCCAACCCGCGTGATACATGTTGTCGGTTTGAGGCCCGCCGAGGGCGTCCAGTCCGCCGAGCTCATCGAGCGCCGCGAGGTGCTGCGCAATGGTGGTCGGGATGGCATTTTGGGCCAACTGCTCGCTGATGGTCCCGTAGAGCCCCTCGGACGACGAGCCATTGTCGCCCCAGATGTAGAAGATCAGCGTGTTGTCGAGTCGTCCCTGACGCTCGATCTCCGCGATAATCCGCCCGGCGTTGTAGTCGGCGTGCTCGGTGAAGCCGGCGAAGACCTCCATCAGACGGCGCTGGAAGGGCTTTTCGTCCTCGGGGATCGAGTCCCAGGACGCCAACGATTGCGGACGCGGCGTGAGCTCGACGTCCTGCGGAATCCAGCCCAGCGACTTTTCTCGGGCAAAGGTGCGCTCGCGATAGTGGTCCCAGCCGTCGTCGAACTTGCCCTTGTACTTATCCGCCCACTCTTTGGAAACTTGGTGCGGGCCATGCGATGCGCCCGGCGCCCAATACATGAAGAATGGCTTGTCCGGTGCGTAGGCCTTCTGCTCGCGCAGCCACTGGATCGCGTCGGTGGCGATGTCGTCGGAGAGGTGATAGCCCTCGGGCCTTTCGTCCGTAACCTGGGTGGTATTGCGCACCAGGGTCGGCTCGTATTGCGATGCCTCCCCGGCAAGGAAGCCGTAGAAGTACTCGAAGCCGTAACCGGTGGGCCAATAATCGAACGGCCCCTTGTTGGTAATCTGCTCCTCCGGCGTGTTGTGCCACTTGCCCCAGGCGCCGGTGTTGTAGCCATAGTTCTTCAGCACCTCGGCTACCGTCGCCGAGCTCTTCGGGATGGTGCCGCTGAAACCGTCGAAGTCGTTCGCGATCGCCGCGATCTGGCCGTTGCCGACGAAGGTGTGATTGCGTCCGGTCAGCAGTGCGGCCCGCGTGGGTGAGCACATGGCGGTCGAGTGAAAACGGTTGTAGGAGATGCCCATGCGCGCCACCCGGTCGAGCGTCGGCGTGTTGATTTCGCCGCCGTAAGTCGAGGGCGTTGCGGCACCGACGTCGTCGATCAGGATGATCAGGATGTTGGGCGCGTCATCGGCCAGTCGTTTCGGCTCGACGCGCTTGCTGTAGGTCGAGTCTTGGATCGTCAGTCCGGCCTCGGATCCGGATGGCGTCGGCGGGAAAGGGAGGATTTGCTGTGCCACCGTACGATCGACCGACTGCCCGCTGCCGCCTTCCTCGGCGCCTGCGGAGCTTGTCACGACCGCGAAGACGAATGCCGCGCGAGCGACGTTGAGACTGATGCCGGACTTCATGGCCGACTCCTTTTTGGTGTTCGTCGTTTCCAGATGGGTGGCGCGGGTGGCGGGGCCGGAACGTTTGGAAAACGAACCGGCAACGAGCGGGGGGCACCGGCCGTCAAAGCCGGTGATCCTCCCCGCTCGCCTACGTCCTACTTGCCTTCCGCCCCGGCCGTAAGGCTCGTCATCACGTCGTCCAGGTTGAACGATGACGGCCTCTGGCGCGGCGGAAACTCCTTGAAGCTCGACACCATCTTTCCGGCGATCGCGGTTCCGGGCGCACCCGCCCACTGGACCATGCCCTCCATCCACTCGTAGTAGCTGTTGGCGTTGTGCTGGGCGCGCTCGAAGGGGTCCATGCGGAGGTCGAATACCAAGGGGACGCGTAGGGTTACGAAGGGTTCCATCCACACGCCGAACTTCTCCGAGCGCTGCTCCATGAAGACCAGCTTCCAGCGATCGACGCGCATCGCCACCAGTTGGCCGTCGTCGTTCCAGTAGAAGAATTCGCGGCGCGGCCAGGCGGCATCCGGCGCGGCCTGCCCGGTCAGGAAGGGCAGCAGATTGTATCCATCCAGGTGCACCTTGTAGGTCGTGTCGCCGATGCTGTAGCCGGAGCGGAGCTCATCCTTGATGGCGGGGTCGCCCACGGCCGCGAGCAGGGTCGGCACCCAATCGGTGTGGGAGGTGATCTCGTTGGAGATGGATCCGGCCGGGAAATGCCCCGGCCAGCGGATCGCGAACGGCACCCGATAGCCGCCCTCCCAGTTGGTGTTCTTCTCGCTGCGGAACGGCGTGATGCCGCCGTCCGGCCACATGTTGAAGTGCGGGCCGTTGTCGGTGGTGTAGATGACGATGGTGTTGTCGGCGATGCCGAGGTCGTCGAGCTTCTTCAGGAGCACTCCCACCTGGTCGTCGTGCTGGAGCATGCCGTCGGCGTAAAAGTTTAGCCCCGACTTGCCGTCGTATTCCGGCGGCACATGGGTTACATAATGCATGCGGGTGGAATTGAACCAGACGAAGAAGGGCGTGCTCGCCTTCACCTGCCGGTCGATAAAGCCGAGGGTTGCATCCAGGAATTCCTGGTCCACCGTCTCCATGCGCTTCTTGTTCAGCGGACCCGTGTCCTCGACCTTTTGCGTTCCGTCGGCCTTCGCCCAGGAATGGATCACGCCGCGGGGGCCGAATTTCTTTCGGAACTCGGGGTTCTTGGGATAGTTCGGATGCTCCGGGGCCTCCTCCGCATTGAGGTGATAGAGGTTGCCGAAGAACTCGTCGAAGCCGTGGTTGGTGGGCAGGAACTCGTCGCGGTCGCCCAAGTGGTTTTTGCCGAACTGCCCGGTGGCATAGCCGTGGGCCTTGAGCAAGTTGGCCAGCGTCGGGTCCTCCTTCTGCAAGCCGAGGTCGGCGCCGGGCATGCCGACCTTGGTCAGACCGGTACGCACGGGCATCTGCCCGGTGATGAAGGCGGCGCGGCCGGCGGTGCAGGACTGCTCGGCGTAGTAGTCGGTGAAGCGCACACCCTCGTGGGCGATGCGGTCGATGTTGGGCGTGCGGTAGCCCATCATGCCGTCGTTGTTGTAGCTCAGGTTCCAGTAGCCGATGTCGTCGCCCATGATGACGAGGATGTTGGGTTTCGAAGTTTGCTCCGAGCCGCCCGCGGTGGGTGGGTCGGCGGCGAACGCGGTGCTGGCGAATAGACCGCAGAGCGCGGCGGCCAGGAGTCCGATTCGATTCAATGTCATGCTCGCTTTATCTCCTTAACGCGTAGGGCGTTGTTTTCATTTCAGGGAAAGCTCTGGAACGGCCCCGGCTTCGGCGGCGCCGCGACGATCGATCATCGTCGCGGCGCTCGGTGGCAGAAAGACCGGGGCCGCCATGGGGTCGCCGATTCGTGAGTCGCGAAATTCTGACAGTGAAGCTGCGTTTTATCAAAGAATAACGGTGTGCAACGCACACCTAAGGTTTCACGGCGGCGCCGTGGCCGAACTGCGGAATCGAAAAATCCGCTCAGCGGGTTCCCATGGCGGCGCGGATACACCGCAACCATCCATAGGGGTATTTGCCCTCCAACGCGTCGTAAACCGGTTTGAGACCCATCGATTCCTCCGGGGCGACATGCTCGAACGCGGTCTCGATTGCCTCGATCTCCGAATCCGGCAGCGCCAACACCTCGCGCAGCGCCACCTCACCTTCTTCGATACAGCGCGCCAAGTGAGCGTAGATCGTGGTGTTCGCCAGGCCGCGCCGCTCCGCGATCGCATCGGATGGCACGCCGGCGCGCAATAGCTCCAGGGTCGCTCGCTCGGTGCGGCTCAGGCCGG
>JBGSTR010000090.1:0-2894 GCA_041736365.1 Chromatiaceae bacterium
TGGGCGAGCAACGCCCCGAGCGGCGCGCAGACCAGGGCCGCAAGCGCCGCCGGCGCCCCGCCACGAAAATCCACCAGGCCCTCTCGCCAGTAGCGCAGGAATGCGAGCAGCGTATTGAGGCCGTTCAGCAACAGCCCGAGCGGGATAGCGCCCGTCTTAAGCGGCTGCCCCAACCAGTGCAGGATGGGCACGTAGAGCATTCCGCCCCCAAGACCAAGGGCGGCAAACACCGCCGAGACGACGAACACGAGCAGCGTCGCCAGGAGGTAGGTTTCGGCAGTCGCGGACATGGATAAACCTCAGCCGCCGTACCCCGAACAGGGTAGGCACACCGGTTTGCCGTCGAGCAGGCGCGCCTTGTTCTCGGCCACCGCCTCGCCGCAGACGCTGCACGGCACCAGATTGAACGAGGCGCGCTTGCGCGCGGGCAGTGGGTAGTCGAAGACCTCCGAGACGGTGAACAGGTCCTCGTCGGTGCGCGCCAGCAGCTTCTCGACCAGCGCCTTGCCGACCTCGAGCGGCACGTCCGTCGGGGCGACACCCTGTTTGCGTTGCTGTACGAAGGGCGATTGAAATGACGCCTGCATGACCTCTGGGCGCACCGAGACGCGCACCGCCCTGCCGCTTCCCCGGTTAACCAGCGTCAGGGCCCACTTCCCATATTGCGTGCGCTCGATTAACCCCTTCCCGAAGGTGCAGCCGCTGCCCATCTGCACGCCATCGGCAAAGCAGCCGGCGGCATGTCCGCTGCCGGTCTCCACGAAAGCGAGCGTGTCCATGTTGAGCTCGCGCTCGGCGCCGAGGGCTTCGAGCGCCCGATGCGCGGCGCGAAAGCCGAGTGGCATGCCGCCGCAGACATGGCCGTGGACGAAGAAGGCGGATGTGAGGTACTGGTCCCAGAGCGCTCCAAGAGCTTGGCCCTTGGCGCCCAGCTCGCGCATCGCGGTGATTTGTTCGGGTTTCATCATATGACTCCTCCCAACGGGGGCATCAAGAACGGAAGCGCAGCCCACCGGCGCGTTCGTACCATGCCTTGCTGCGGTTGACGATGGCGACCGCGGACAGCATGACCGGCACCTCCACCAGCACGCCGACCACGGTGGCAAGCGCGGCGCGGGAGTTGAGCCAGGCTAGCGACGATGGATGTTGGAATCCGCAAGTTCATGGAGGCTTTTCGGATGGGCTCGGATCGAATACGGTTCGCAGTATATTCCAAATACGGAATATATGTGCTACAGAATGTCGCGTGTTGACTGCTTGGGGTTATGCCGCGGGCAGGCGTCACATGGTGTGATTGCGCCTGCAAGGGTCGCGGGCGATCACCTCCCCAGCATCAGGGGCACGGAAAGGCTCGCGCGCGGCGCGCCGTTACGCTCTGGGGAAACGCCGATCAAATGCCGTACTGGTATTTGATCAGCTCGCGGTCCTCGAGGCGCGACTCCCGGACCGCTCCATTTTCAACCGCTTATCGCGTCTGAAAATGCCGGGCCGTCCCTGGCCCGGACGGGAAACACTTTAAATCAGCGTTTCCTTTAGGCGCAGCGCGCGGCACCGGGGCGATTCGCCATGGCCGTCAGGGCGGCCTCGTCCTCGGCGAAGGGGGAAGAGTCGGCGGTTCCAGACGTTGTCTCCTCGAGCACGATCCTGGACCAAGACGGCAGCGCCGAATTGACGCTGTAGTAGACCCACAGCCCCTCGCGGCGGTCGGTTACGATACCTAGCTCGCGCAGCTGGCCCAGGTGTCGCGAGATGTGCGGCTGGCTCGCACCGAGCGCGTGAGTCAGCTCGCACACGCAAAGCTCGGTATGCCGCGACAAGAGCGCGAGGCAGCGCAGACGCGTGTCGTTCGCCAAGCCAGAGAAGAATTCGGTTGCTGTCATGTTCCCAATATACCGCAACCCGTATATCGCGGAGGTGACGGCTTGTCTTCCGGCAGGGCTGACGATTGCTCCGCGGCACATCGAAACAACCCCGCCGTTTGCGTTTGCACGCAGCGGGCAACCAAGCGCCTCACGACAACGCCCCCCGATTGGCCGCGTCGCTGCCATCAAGCAGCGTCCGCAGGCGATCGTTCAGCCAGCGGAAACCAATGTGCTCCTGCTCCAGCCGCAGGCCGTCGCGAATCCGGTTGTCTCGCAGATCGTCGTAGAGTGATCGTTCTTCGGCCGTTAGTCGGTTCAGGTCCGCGCGCAGTGGCTTGTCCTCGAAACCCCAGAACGACGCGTGCGCTTGGAGCGTCGCGCGGTCCATGAGAAACGACGTCACAGGATCGAATTGACCGCGAAGCTGATCGAGGATGCCGAAGCCGTGGGTGTCGATATCGCCCCAGTAGTAGATCTCGCACCGATGCAGCCAGCGGGCGCGCGCCAGGGCCTCCCAGCCGTAGCCGGCACCGAAGAGCACGACCGCGTCCGCAACCTCGGGGAAGGCGAGGAAGTTGGTCTCGTTCTCGGTGATGAAGACGCGCCGCACCGGGAGGTCCAGACCGGCGAAGCTGTCGGCGTCCAGGGTGACGTCGGGGTGCTCGGCGCCGACGATCAGCGCGATGCGCCGGTCGAGCACGCGCATCCGGATGCGAATCGGCTTGCTCAGGAATCCGTAGCGCGGGTTGAACTGGGTAGCGCCGATGCGATCGGTCTGGATGGCATCCGCGGGCAGCGCCAGATCGAGCAGCTCCGAGAGCACCGCGCGGTGCGACTCGATGAATTTGCTGTGCACCCCTGCAACATCGACCTGGCGCGGATAGATCCCGGGACGGGGATGCTCGATCAGCCAGCCCACCAGGTCCAGGAATCGCGGCCATTGATCGGCCAGCGCCAGCGCCTGCAGAGGCCGGCGGGCGAGCCAGGGCAGGAGCGCCGGCACGCTGCCCCGAGTGACCTCCACCAGCCCGA